>JABJEE010000143.1 GCA_018665005.1 Flavobacteriales bacterium | reverse complement strand
CGATATACAATCGGTTGTTCTCAGCATCTTTTTGAATGTTTGGTTGAGCAACACCAAACTGATTGATTCTTTTACTCATCACGTTTTCAATACCATCCATAGATTTGGTAATCAACTCCCTGAGCTGTTTGATTACATCATCGTCGCTGGTCGTAATTTCAATCTTCTCACCATAAAAAATAGTGTTTAACATTTGGCTACCATTTTCTTTACGGAATTCAGCAACGAATAAATTAATAAAATCGAGAGTTCCATCATTCTCGTATTTGGCTAGGGCTTTCTCATAAGGACTCGTAAAAGAAATATCATTTTGGTTTTTTACCTGAGACTTAACAAACTCCGGTTCGGACACTTCTAGAGTGACACTCATTCCGCCAACTAAATCTAATCCAAACGCAAGCGACCTTTTCTTTACTTCAGAAAATGTTGATCCTAAAACGGGATATACCTCTGTATCTGCCTTAGATCTCAAGATTTGATTAATTAAGATCCCTTTGGCTATTTCTTCAGATTCAGGATTGTTAAAATCGATGGTATCATTATTTGTCCCGATAACCGCAATACCATTGTTATTGGCCATTGCTTCTTTTTTCTTTTTTGAGACAATACTAATGGCTTGTTTCTCAGCATCTGCCTCAACATTATTTGCCACCCAAGTAAATGACAATTGATATAAGCAAACAACCGTTAGTAAAATGGTTAAAAACCAAAAGAATCCTTTAATACGCATCTAATTTCAGATTTATGTTTAAATAAGCCTGCAAATATAGAGTTTACAATATTTATATTCAAATATATCTACACTAAAATCACAAATAAAAGAAAGTAATAAATCTAAAATTACTTTTTGTCCTTTTCCTTCTGAAGAAAAACAAGAAGCTCTTCGGCAAAACTTTGCCATTCATTGGCTTTTTGAACGAGAAGATTTTTGAGCTTTTCTGATACAATATTCAGTTTTCCACCAACAAATACATCTTTGATTTTTTCAGCCAAATGTTGTCTTTCAAGATTCTCAATAATAAATCCATCTGTTCCATCACTAATCTTTTCATGCAAACCACCGTTAGTGGATACCAATACAGGGGTGCAGAAAGAATCCGCAATAGCCTGTACCCCACTCTGCGTGCCTTTCTTATAAGGCAGGACGCATAAATCAGCAGCACTAAAATACACCTTTACTTCATCGTCCGGTATGTAGGCATCATTGATAATAATATTAGCGTTTTTACAATTAGCAATCAGCTTATGATAAATTTTATCATCGCCATAAATTTCGCCAGCAATTACCAAAAAATAAGATTCATCTAAATGATTCATGCTATCAATCAAAACATCCAAACCTTTATAATCCCGTATCAATCCAAAAAACAAAATCACTTTCGCTTTTTCCGGGATACTTAAGGATAACCTTGCTTCTAACTTGTCACACGAAGTACCAAACTGTGTATAACTTGGATGACTTAAATGCAAGCATACCGCATCTGGTTTGTGAGTCATAACCTCATTTTTTACTTGTTGAGATAACACAACAAAAGCATCATATCGATTAAGAAAAATTCGATTGAAATAGCGATCAAAAAACCTTTTTTCATGAGGAACAAGGTTGTGTATCAAGGCTACTTTTAATACATTTTTATCAAACCCACGAGAGAAAAAAACATACATCGGTGAAAAAATAGTCATCCAATAGTTCACAATTAACACCTCTGGACTGGTCCTCTTTAGCACTCTCCGCGCGCTGAGATAACTGAAAGGATTAAAGGTAGAAACGATTCTTGGAGCAGTGCCTTTTAATGAGACGTCTTCTTGAGACTTCCCGGGGAACAATATTTTTGGATATAATTTAGAAAAAGTAAATGATTCTACATGGACTATACCACTCAGGTTTTGGAGAAGCATCTGGCTAAAGCTAGAAATACCACCTCGAAATGGAGGCAGAACGGAAAAAAAAGTGACTTTTAGTTTCTTATTTTGATTACTCGGTGCCAAAATCAATACAATTATAAATGAGCTCGGTTCCCGAGGTTATGTTCAAAGTATCGAAGTTGGATATGACTAAATCTTTGTAGTATTTTTTAACTAGTCCTACATGATTCGCATATACCTCATATTTCTTTTTATAAGCAACGAGATTTAAAACATCTTCTTGCTGAACACGGATGGTACTGTCAAAAAATAAGGAATTTATTGAAAAAGGTTGATGAATATCTTCATAGAAACAATTCATAGCACTCAAGGAATTATATATGTTGGCGTCCCACATGGTAAAATCATTTGGTGGCAATACCAACTTTACTTTTCTTCTGTTTTCTTCCGTTAACTCAATTTTATTCTCATCCTTTAGGGTTGTCCAAACATCGGAAATCTGCCATACGTCGGAAGTATCAATTCGTGTTTTACGAATATATTTATAGGCTAACCTCCCCTCATTGTCAATAACAGTATCTTCAATTAAAGTTCTCAAGTAATAATGAAGTGTATCGTGAGGAATGGATGAAAGATCGTCATGGGTGATTTCTTGAACGTAATAATCAATATAGGTTCCAAATTCCAGAGGATAATAAGTTTCAAAAAAAACCAAAGGTTTCTCATTGTCCTCTTTCCCACATGAAAGAACACCGGTCATTAAAATAAATATATAGGTCCACTTCAACATCTCTTACATCCAAATTTACGAAATCTAATCATTTGGGTCAATTCCTTTTGATTTACATGTCTCAAGATATTTAACTCGAACATCACCGATTAGCAATTCTCCGTTTTTGTACAATTCTTTATGAACAATCTCTTGATTCTCGTTAAAATTAATCACCCAGCCATTTTTCAAACCATTTTTGTACCGAAATTCTTGAATGAAGACACCTTTTGTATT
>JABJEE010000142.1 GCA_018665005.1 Flavobacteriales bacterium | reverse complement strand
TGCGAAAGGAACATTGGCTCCAGAGGAAATGACTTTAACTCCTGCATTTTTCATTCGATTCAATTGTTCTTGAGAAATCATCCTAGAACCAGCACAAGGAATGAAAACATCTGCTTTAACATCCCATATTTTTGCATTGATATCGTCATAGCTTTCCATGTTCGGAGAAACAAGTTCGTTTCCATTTTTATTTAAAAACAGCTCACGAATCTCATCAATGCCAAGGCCTTCATTATTGATTATTCCACCAACACGGTCAATGATACCCACTATTTGAGCCCCACTTTGTGCTAAGTAATAGGCTCCTGCGGAACCGACATTCCCCCAACCTTGTACAATAACTCTTTTTCCTTCTAAGTTTCCTCCCCATATGCTGTAAAAGTGTTTGATTGATTCGGCCACTCCGAACCCAGTAATCATATCAGCAATTACATACTTCCGATCAACTGAAGGTGAATATTGTGTATCCTCTATAACTTTGATTACACCTTGTCTAAGTTGACCAATTCGATTGATTTTTTGGGCCTCTTTAGGTTGAAAGTGACCATTGAAGACACCCTCTTGAGGATGCCAAACACCACAATCCTCTGTTATTGGAATTACCTCATGTATTTCATCTACGTTAAGGTCTCCGCCTGTGCCATAATAATGTTTAAGTAAAGGAGACACGGCAGCATACCATCTTTTCAGTACTTGCTGCTTTCTTGGATCTTTAGGATCGAAATTGATACCTGATTTGGCTCCACCAATTGGGGGGCCAGCAACAGTAAATTTAATCTCCATGGTCTTTGCCAATGATTCAACCTCTCTTTTGTCTAATCCAATTCTCATACGTGTTCCGCCACCAGCGGCTCCACCTCGTAATGAATTGATTACGACCCAACCTTGAGCATCAGTTTCAGAATCATTCCATTCAAAAACAATCTCTGGTTGTTTATTCTCAAATTTTTCTAAAAGTTCTTTCATTAAAATCTTGAAATTTAAAACCAAACAAAAGTAACAATATCAAAACTCATTTGATACATTTTTTTATCAATTACCAACATTGGTTTTGTGGATAAGTAGCTTTAATATCCCGGCTTATGCAATACTCCCGAACACAATGAGCGTTCAGCTCCTGTTACCGAAGACACCGTATTGGACGCATTTGTGAGATATTTGTATCCAAGGTAGGCAAATACAATAGCCTCCTTGAAATCGATGGTTTCTTCATTCGGGATAACAATTTCGCCATCATAACCGTCTCTAATTAAGCTTATTAGGAAATCATTTTTCGCGCCTCCACCGGTTGTGAAAACAGAGTCAATTCGATGATCATTTAGGCATTTAATAATTTGATTTGAAATATGTTCACAAATGGTACGAAGTGTGTTTTCTGGGTTTTCATCCTTTGAGAATTTTGTGAAAAAGTTTTTGTCTAACCACTCAGTACCAAGCGATTTGGCCCCTTTTTTATTATAAAACTCTATTGAGTTGAGTGAATTCAATAAATCATTATTTACTTTTCCTTTTTTGGCAAGACTCCCGTTGGGGTCATAATCATAACCTAATATACCAGCAAAATGGTTCAAGGGTAGATTTCCAGGGCAGATATCGAATGCATTAATGACATTTTCTTTTTTGAAACTAATGTTGCAAAATCCACCGATATTGAGAAATGAATTTGCTTTGGATTCAAATAGATCAAAGTCTCCAATAGGTACAAGTGGAGCGCCTTGTCCGCCTGCAATTACATCAAGAGTTCGAAAGTCATTAATAACGTTGATTCCAGTCAAGTAGGCGATGGTACTCCCACAACCAATTTGTAATGTAAATCCATTTTCAGGTTGATGCAAAATGGTTTGTCCATGAGAAGCTATACCATCAATATTTCGTTTTGAAATCTTGTGCTTAGACAGGAAAATATTAATCTGATTGGCAAAAAAGACACCTATTTTTTTATTGAGCATTTGAATCGCATCAATTCCTAAAGAATTTACATTACGTAGATGCTCTACCACGTCTGTTGGATAAGCTATTGTGCTTGTTTTCATGAGCTTATATTTGACTTTATTATTTTCAGAAATAAACTCAACATGTGCGATGTCTAATCCGTCAAGGGATGTTCCACTCATTAAACCAATAATTTCTTTTTTTAACATGCTGTATTTTTTCAACTACATCAATAATTCCGTAATTTTGTTAAAATTAATTTAAATTTTTCGTCAATATGAATTTTGAGTTATCAGAAGAACACTTGGCAGTCAAAGAAGCTGCTAGAGATTTTGCACAAAACGTATTAAAACCTGGCGTTATACAACGGGATAATGATCAACAGTTTCCTGCTGAAGAAATCAAGCAACTTGCTGAACTTGGATTCATGGGGATGATGGTCGATCCTAAATATGGCGGAAGTGGAATGGATACATTATCCTACGTTCTGGCAATGGAGGAAATTTCAAAAATTGACGCTTCAACATCTGTATGTATGTCAGTGAATAATTCATTGGTTTGCTGGGGTCTTGATAAATTTGGAAACGAAGAACAAAAACAAAAATATTTAACCGCATTAGCGACTGGAGAGAAAATTGGTGCTTTTTGTCTGTCCGAACCAGAAGCTGGTTCTGATGCGACCTCTCAAAGTACAACCGCAATCGATAAAGGAGATTATTATTTGCTTAACGGAACGAAAAACTGGATTACGAATGGTTCTTCTGCGAGTATTTATTTGGTAATTGCTCAAACCAATGTTGAATTAGGTCACAAGGGAATTAACGCATTTATCATTGAAAGAGGTATGGAGGGCTTTATCGTTGGAGCCAAAGAAGATAAATTGGGTATACGAGGAAGTGATACTCATACTTTATTATTCAATGATGTTAAAGTTCCAAAAGAAAATAGAATTGGAGAGGACGGATTTGGATTTAAGTTTGCAATGAAGGTTTTGTCTGGTGGGCGTATCGGAATTGCTTCTCAGGCTCTCGGGATTGCGGCTGGAGGCCTTGAACTTGCAACTGAATATTCAAAACAAAGAAAAGCGTTTGGAAAGGAAATTTATAAGCACCAAGCCATTGCATTTAAGCTTGCAGACATGGCAACCGAAATTGAAGCCGCAAGAATGCTTGTATATAAAAGTGCTTTAGATAAAGATAATGGTAGAAATTATGACCAATCAAGTGCTATGGCTAAGCTATATGCGTCAAAAGTTGCCATGGAGCAAACCGTTGAAGCGGTACAAATTCATGGTGGTTATGGTTTTGTGAAAGAATATCACGTTGAGCGACTTATGAGAGATGCCAAGATTACTCAAATATATGAAGGGACATCAGAAGTTCAAAAAATCGTTATTTCACGAGGAGTATTAAACGGATAACCTTTTTAGGACTTGGTTTTTATACAATCAAGAGCAAAAGCGATATGGCCAGTTGAATTTGTAAGAGAATTATGAATTCCAATTATGGTGGCGTCTTTATCAATGACATAACTTACCCTACCCGGAATTAATCCAAATAAATTTTTTGGAACTCCAAATAGTTTTCTGATGGTGCTTTCTGGGTCAGACAATAAATGATAGTTTAGGTTGTGTTCATTGGAGAATGCCAGATGACTCTTACTACTGTCCGATGATATTCCGATGACTTCACAGTCTAATTTCGTAAAATCTTCATATTGGTCTCGAAATTGACAGGCCTCTTTTGTGCATCCAGGAGTAAAATCTTTGGGATAAAAGAAGATGACTGTTTTTTTTATTCCAATCAAATCTTTTGAATCAAAGGACTCACCATTTTGATTAACTGCTTTAAATTGAGGACATTTTTCTCCTGTTTTCATATTTTTTTTAAACCTATTTTAAATCTATTTAATGCTCTTTCTCTTGCAAACTTGTGTTCAATAATTGGCTCCGGATAACTTTTCGAGTCAAACTCGGGAATCCATTTTTTGATGTATTTGAATCCGCTGTCGAATTTTTGTTGCTGCGTCGTCGGATTGAATATACGGAAATAAGGTGCAGCATCACAACCACTTCCTGCCGCCCATTGCCAACCGCCAATATTACTTGCCAATTCATAATCAAGAAGCTTAGAAGCAAAATAGGCCTCTCCAAGTCGCCAATCAATGAGTAAATGTTTGGTTAAAAAACTAGCTACAATCATTCGAACACGGTTATGCATGTAGCCTGTTTGATTTAACTCCCTCATTCCAGCGTCAACTATTGGATAACCTGTTTTGCCAGAACACCAAAGTTGAAAATGATCCATGTTTTTTTCCCATTCGATCAAATCATACTCTTTTCTGAAAGAATTTTCTGCTGAATGTGGAAAGTGGAATATGATCATTTGATAAAAATCACGCCAAATCAATTCATTGATGAAAGTTTCGCTCAAACTTATAGAGCTATTGACCAAAGCTCTAATGCTAATGGTACCAAACCTTAAATGAATCCCCAATCTAGATGTGCCATCAATTGATGGAAAATTTCTATTATCATGATAAGACCTTATTAGGTTTTTAGATACACTAGTTTTGGGTATGTTATTCTTACCATACTCAAATCCCATTTCTTGAAGGCTTAAAAGATCTTGTTTTTTATCTTGCGGCAAAAGATTTTCAATGAATTCTTCTGTTTTATATTCTACTTTATTGAGAGATTCAAAAAGAGATTTCCATTTTTTAGAGTAGGGGGTAAAAACCAGATAAGGAGTGCCATCGTTTTTTACGACCTCATTCTTTTCAAAAATCACGTGATCCTTAGATCCAATAAAATTGATGCCTTGTTGCTTTAAAATTTCAAATATTTTTTTATCCCTTTCTAAGGCATATGGCTCATAATCTCTATTCGAATATACGGCATTACAATCAAACCCTTTGGCTATTTCCGGAATCAAGGTAACTGGGTTTCCGAAATAGACCAACAAGTCAGAACCGTAATTTTGATATTGATTTTTTACGCGTTGGATTTCTTCGTAGATAAAAGAAATTCGCGCATCATGTTTGTCGAGTTTACTGAGGATGTTCTCATCAAATATAAATACGGGAACAACTTGTTTACCGTTTTTTAATGCTTTATATAAGCCGCAATTGTCCTCGATTCTTAGGTCTCTTCTATGCCAAAAGAGTGATTTTTCAGATCCCATATTTTTATAAAGATTTATCTTGCGAGGTTATTTTCCGTCGTATTCGAAAATATTATTTTCAGTTTCCCATAATTTTAGGCGAAGTTGAAATTTCTCATCTAAATTGGCTCTTAATAAATTCCAGCAAACCAAAATGATGTTTTCAGCTGTTGGTATTAAATTTTCGAATTCTGGACAGTCCAAATTTAAATTGCGATGGTCGAAACGCTCTACAATATCTGTGAGGATGATTTCTTTAAGAATTTTTAAATCAATTACGTATCCCGTTTCAGGATCAATTTCCCCATCAATCCATACTTCCAAAACATAGTTGTGGCCGTGATAGTTTGGGTTGTTACATTTGCCGAAAACCGCATTGTTTTTGTCATCTGACCAATCTTTTCGAAACAATCTATGAG
This sequence comes from Flavobacteriales bacterium, assembly GCA_018665005.1. Classification (GTDB taxonomy): domain Bacteria; phylum Bacteroidota; class Bacteroidia; order Flavobacteriales_D; family Crocinitomicaceae; genus UBA952. Next base: position 9,356 of record JABJEE010000142.1, on the reverse strand, counting down.
CCGCATTGAAATTTACTCTTCTACATACTTTCATGATAAATGAGTTTCTACTTGTTTTAGGTGCTCTTCAATAATAATCTTGAACCACACCGTGTAATTTTCAGGATTTTTTTCAATGTCCCTTTGCAGGTCTTTTATAGTAACCCATCGAAATGCTACTGCTTCGTCAGTATTTAGATGTGGTGTTTCATCGGAATAACCAATAAATACATGATCCAATTCATTTTCAATTAACCCGTTTGAAAACTCTGTTTTGTAAATGAATTTAAATGCAAAATTAAGTTTAGATTCAATATTCATCTCTTCGTTAAGTCTCCTAGATGCGGCATCTTCGGGAATTTCAAATGGATAAGGGTGGCTACAGCAAGTGTTGGTCCAAAGACCTGGTGAATGGTATTTTTTTAAGGCGCGCCTCTGAAGAAGCATTTCTCCTTTAGAATTAAATATCAATACCGAAATGGCGCGGTGAAGTAATCCTTTTTGATGCGCTTCTAGTTTTTCCATGGAACCTATTGGTTCGTCATTGGGGTTTACTAATTGTACTTCAATCATTTCTATAACATATTTAAATTATGTCTAACATATGAAGTAACTAAAATTCGTGCTTTATTTCGATTCGGAATCCGCACGCGTTCTTCTAGAATAACCTCGGCATTTGTGCGTTTGATTTTCTTGAAGAGTTTGAAATAATATTTATAGGCCATGTACACTCCAAATCGTGCTTTTTTAGGAAGCATAAGTATTCCTTTATAACCCAACTCAAAATCAACTTCAATGTCATTTTCAATATTTTTCTTAACCGTATTATTAAAATCATTTAAATTGATTCCAGGAAAGTAGGTGCGACCTAAGTCATTATAATCCTCGTTTAGATCTCGTAAAAAGTTTATTTTCTGAAAGGCAGATCCAAGCTTCATTGCATATTTTTTCAGTTTTTCGTATTCAATGTGGTCTCCTTCTAAAAAAATATTTAAACACATTAAACCGACCACTTCAGCAGAGCCCAATATATATTCATCGTATCCATCTTTGTTATATGCTTTTTTATCTAAATCCATTTCCATAGATTTTAAAAAGGTGTCGATTAATTCGTGAGGAATGTTGAATTTGTTTACGACTTCTTGGAAAGAATTCAATATTGGATTTAATGAGATTTTATTCTCAATGGCCTCGTAAGTGTCTTTGGTGAATTTATCTAAAAGATAGGCTTTGTCATGGCCTTCAAAAGAATCGACTATCTCATCAGCAAAACGGACAAAACCATAAACTGAATAAATCGGATCACGTAAATCATTGTGTAAGAACCGTATTCCAATCGAAAAGGATGTGCTATACCTTTTGGTCGTCATTTTACTCATGTCTCTACTTAATTGATCAAAAAGTTCTTTCATGGTTTAGCTGTGGTTTTTGAGTATGTATTTAGAAACAACTTCACCTGATATAATTGACGGTGGAACCCCAGGGCCTGGGATGGTAAGTTGGCCAGTGTAATAAAAGTTTTTTAATTTTTTGTTGCGCATTGACGGTTTGAATACGGCGGTTTGCTTTAGAGTATTTGCTAGACCGTAGGCATTTCCTTTAAAGGCGTTGTATTCGTTTTTGAAATCATCAATACAAAATGATTTTTTGAAAATAATATTGTCCGAAATATCATTACCTGTCCGTTTTTCAAGCCGTTTGAGTAATATTTTAAAATATTTCTCTCTGTTACTTTCACTATCAGATAAATCCGGAGCAATAGGCATTAGAAAAAATAAATTCTCGCAACCATCTGGAGCTACGCTTGTGTCTGTTAAAGAAGGTGCACAGAGGTAAAATAGTGGGGAGGATGGCCATTGAGGATTTTTGTAAATTTCTTTTCCGTGCTCCTCGAGTGATTCATCAAAAAACAAATTGTGGTGCTCAATATTGTTTAAGCGTTTATTTACCCCTATGTAAAACAACAGACACGAAGGAGCCATGACTCTTTTGTCCCAATATTTATCACTGTAATTGGCTGATCCGTTTAATAGTTTCCTATCGGTGTGTTGATAATCTGCGCCCGATATAACGATGTCGGTTTCATAAGTATTTTTTGAAGTGATTACTTTTGAAACTTGGTTGTCATTCTTTTCGAATGAAAGAACCTCCTCATTGAGGATGAATTTTACATTGTTTTCTTTGGCGATAGTTTCGAATGCTTCAATAAACTTATACATACCACCCTCAGGATACCAAGTACCTAGTTTAATGTCGGCATAATTCATTAGAGAATATAAAGCAGGGGTTTCATTGGGCATAGCACCAAGAAATAAAACAGGAAATTCAAGGAGCGCAATTATTTTTTCGTTCTTAAAGTAGCCCCGAATAAATTTTCCAAAAGAGGAAAATAAATTCATGCTCACAAGTCCTTTAAAAACTTTTGAATTCACAAATTCTAGAAGGCTAAGGCTTGGCTTAAATACCAGTTCTTCCATACCCACTTTGTATTTAATCTCGGCATCTTTTAAAAAACTTTCTAGTTTTTCCGAGCTTCCAGTTTCAAGGGCTTCAAACCAATTCTTAAGTTCTTCTAAATTACTAGGAATGTCAGTATGCGAATCGTCTTTCCAAAACACTCTGTATGAAGGGTCTAATCTTTTTAAATTGTAGAAATCAGACGCTGTTTTGCCAAACTGTTGGTAAAAATTCTCAAATACCTGAGGCATCCAGTACCAACTTGGGCCCATGTCAAAAGTGAAACCGTCTACTTTGAATTGTCTGGCCCTTCCTCCGATAGTCGTGTTTTTTTCTATGATGGTAACATCATAACCTGCTTTCCCAAGAAAAGAAGCAGCTGAAAGACTTGAAATTCCAGATCCAATAACGGTTACTCTTTTTGACATTTTTAACTTAAAGAAAATGAATAATCAGGAAGCAAATCTATTAATTTTTTTCGTGCTATAAATATTCTGCTTTTAACTGTTCCAATAGGAATTCCAAGTTTGTCTGCTATCTCTTTGTATTTAAAACCTTTAAAGTGCATAACGAATGGATCTTTATATTCTTCACTTAACCCATCAATTTTTGATTCGATATCTTTTGTGGCTATTTGAGAAACTGGACTTTCATCCTTACCCGGGCTATTCGTGATTAAGAAAAGTTCTTTTGAGTTGTCAAAAATTGTACCCGATTTTACTTTTCTTCGATACTGATTAATGAATATATTTCTCATAATTGTAAATACCCATGCTTTGAAGTTTGTTTGAGGGGTATAGTAGTTTTTGTAGGTGATTGCCTTGAGCATCGTTTCCTGTGTTAAATCTTTTGCGTCTTCGTTGTTTCTTGTAAAACCTAGGGCAAACGATCGAAGATTATTCTCAATATCGATTAATGCTTCGTTAAATTCTAAAGTTGACATAATGTTTTGTTTAATTATTTTTCTGTAAAGCTAAACAAAATTTGTTTAACAAAACAAATAAAACGTTAAACAAAATCAAATTACTTGTAAATTATAAGTAAACAAATAGTGCTGTATCGCAGCTATGACATGCCTTTGAGCATTTCAAAAATAATTTTATTTAAATCGAAATTCGCATTCCAATTCCAATCATTTTGGGCATGATTGTCGTCAATTGAATCAGGCCAAGAGTTGGCTATTTCTTGTCTGAAATCCGGATTATACGATATAATAAGTGGTCCATTTTCGTCCTCAATCCCCTTTGCAATTTGTTCAGGAGTAAAGCTAATTCCAGCTACATTATATGATGATCTGATTTTAATTTTTTCAGGTGGTGCTTCCATAATTTCAATTGTAGCTCTTATGGCGTCATCCATATACATCATTGGTAGAACGGTGTCTTTAGATAAAAAACAAGAAAAAGGCTCCTTGTTTATCGATTTTTCAAATATTTCTATTGCATAATCTGTAGTTCCTCCACCGGGTTTACTTTTATAAGAAATCAATCCTGGATATCTAATACTTCTTACATCAACTCCATATTTTTCATGATAATATTCGCACCATCTTTCACCAGCTAGTTTTGATATTCCATATATGGTACTTGGTTCCATAATTGTATGTTGTGGCGTGTTTGTTTTTGGTGAGTTAGATCCAAATACGGCAATTGAGCTAGGCCAAAATATTTTTTTTAATAATCCATCTTTAGCGAGTTCTAATATATTAAACAAACCATCCATGTTTAATTTCCAAGCGGCATGCGGTTTTTGTTCTGCTATAGCTGATAATAATGCGGCCAATAAATATACCTCTGATATATTTTCTTCTTGAACTAGATTCAATACTTTTTCTTTATCCAAGATATCCAATTGGTAAAAAGGCCCGTTTTTTATTAATGGAGGACAATGCTCTTTTATATCGGTTGCAATAACATTTTCTTGACCGTGTATTCGTCGCAATTCGAGAACCAAATCAATTCCAATCTGACCGCTCGACCCGATGACTAGTATTTTTGACATTTGATTTTTTTTTACAAATTTAACCTTTGAATTGAATTATTTGAGTGCATTTGTTCAAAACTGATAATAGTCATTTTTTTATTTCGTTATTCGTTGTTATTTTGTAGTCGATAACAATATACAATTATGCCATTTTACAGACATTTAGGAAATATACCACACAAAAGACACACTGTATTCAAGCAAGAGAATGGTGAATTGCATCATGAACAATTGTTCGGTACAATTGGATTTGATGGAATGTCATCACTTTTATATCACATTCATCCACCAACTTTAGTTAAAGATATTCTTGGAAAGAAAGATATCAGTCCAAAAGTTGCCATTGATAAGAATCTTCAAATGAGAGCTTTTAAGGGGTTTGATGTCCCTGTTGTAGGTGATTTGATTGATTCAAGAATTCCGGTCCTTACAAATAGTGATGTCACCTTATATCTATCAAGACCCGGTAATGTTAATGAAAATTATTTTTACAAAAATGTGGATGCGGATGAAGTAATATTTATCCATGAAGGAAAAGGAACACTTCGGTCTCAGGTTGGTAATATCGAGTTTTCATATGGTGATTACCTAGTTATTCCGAGAGGTATGATATATAAAATGGATTTTGAAGACAAAAATAACCGTCATTTTATTACGGAATCGAAGCACCCTGTTTATACACCGAAACGTTACAGAAATTGGTTTGGTCAATTACTTGAGCATTCTCCTTATTGTGAAAGAGATTTTAGAACCCCAAAAGACTTAGAAACTCATAATAAAAAGGGAGATTTTGTTGTAAAGATTAAAAAAGAGGGAATCCTCTATGATTATTGTTACGCCTCGCATCCTTTTGATGTTGCAGGTTGGGATGGATTCAATTACCCATATGCCTTTTCGATTCATGACTTTGAGCCGATTACAGGCCGTGTTCATCAACCTCCGCCAGTTCATCAGACTTTTGAGACGTCAGCTTTTGTGATCTGCTCATTTTGTCCCCGATTATATGATTATCATCCAGAAGCTATTCCGGCACCATATAATCATAGTAACATTGATTCAGATGAGGTTTTATATTATGTTGATGGTGATTTTATGAGTCGTAACGATATATCAAAAGGTCAGATCACATTACACCCTTCAGGAATACCACATGGTCCTCACCCTGGAGCGTATGAAAGGAGTATCGGAAAAACGAAAACAGAGGAACTTGCAGTAATGGTTGATACATTTAAACCTTTAAAGTTGACAGAGCAAGCATTAGAAATAGAAGTAAAAGATTATTATAAATCTTGGATACATTAATAGGATAAATAATTAAAATGAAAGATATAAATAACGTTGAATACGGTTTAGAAAAGATATTTGAAGGTGCTCAAGACTTTCTTCCTTTACTTGGTACTGATTATGTTGAGTTTTATGTTGGTAATGCGAAGCAGGCTGCACATTTTTACAAAACCGCTTTTGGGTTTCAATCATTTGCATATCGAGGATTAGAAACCGGGAGTAAAGATTCTGTATCCTATGTAGTTAAACAAGATAAAATCAAAATAATCCTTACTACGCCTTTAAATTCGAGTTCCCCAATTAACGATCATCTTGTAAAGCATGGGGATGGTGTTAAGGTGGTAGCCCTTTGGGTAGAGGATGCCAGAAAAGCATATGAAGAAACCACATCTAGAGGCGCCAAATCTTATTTTGAGCCTGTTGTAGAGAAAGACGAGCATGGCGAGGTTGTCCGTGCAGGGATACATACTTATGGTGAAACGGTACATGTTTTTGTTGAAAGAAAAAACTATAATGGTACTTTTTTACCAGGATTTCGAAAGTGGGAATCTGATTACAAACCAAGTTCGGTAGGTCTAAAGTTCATTGACCATATGGTTGGAAATGTGGGTTGGGGCGAAATGGATATCTGGGTGAAGTGGTATGAGGATGTTATGGGATTTGAGAATTTTCTATCATTTGACGATAAGCAAATTCATACTGAATACTCGGCATTAATGAGTAAGGTGATGAGTAATGGAAATGGAAGAATAAAATTCCCTATTAATGAACCTGCAGAAGGAAAGAAAAAGTCTCAAATTGAAGAATATTTAGATTTTTATGAAGGTCCTGGTGTACAACATATTGCTGTGGCAACGGATGATATTATAAGTACGGTTTCAGAAATGAGAAAACGTGGTATTGAATTTTTGAGTACGCCACCAGATGAATATTATAAATCTGTTCCAGTTCGATTGGAAGAACACAACCATGAATTGAAAGAAGATATAGAAACTCTTAAAGGTTTAGGGATTATGATTGACGCAGATGAGGAGGGGTATTTATTACAGATCTTTACGAAACCGATTGAAGACAGACCTACTTTGTTTTTTGAAATTATTCAAAGAATGGGAGCCAGAGGTTTTGGTGCTGGTAATTTTAAAGCGTTATTTGAATCTATCGAAAGAGAGCAGGAGAGTAGAGGAACCCTGTAATTACGAATCCGTAGTTATACGGTCATAATATCTTTTTCTTTTATAATTAAGAAGGCGTCGATTTGGTTCGAAAAGTCATTCGTTACATCCTGAATTTCACTTTCAGCATCTTTCATCATGTCTTCTGATAAACCATCATTTTTAAGCTCTTTAATTAGGTCAAGAGCATCTTTTCTGTTATTTCGCAAACCTATTTTTGCTGTCTCAGACTCTGCTTTTGCTTTTTTTACCAAGTCTCTTCTTCGTTCTTCAGTGAGAGGAGGGACAGAGATAATAAGCTGTTCACCATTATTTTGAGGGTTTAGGCCCAGATTAGAATCGATAATACCTTTGGCGATATCATTTAAAAGCGATTTCTCCCAGGGCTGGACGATAAGGGTTCTTGCATCCATCACACTCACATTTGCTACCTGCTGAAGAGGAGTCATGGCCTCATAATACTCTACCATTACACCTAATAACATCGATGGTGATGCTTTTCCCGCTCTTATTTTAGCTAATTCTGCTTCAAAGTGCTCTATCTTTTTCAAATTTGATGACCTTAGGTCATCATAAATCATATTTAAATCTTCAACCATATCACTTAATATTAATTAGATACCAATGTTCCAATATTTGCACCTGACAAGAGTTTTTCTAAATTACCAGGAGTATCCATATCAAAAACAACTATTGGTAAATCATTTTCTTTACACAAGGTAAATGCCGTTAAATCCATCACATTTAAGCCCAGTTTGTAAACTTCGTCAAATGTAATCGTATCGTATTTTGTTGCGTTTTTATCTTTTTCAGGGTCTGCGGAATATATGCCATCTACACGAGTGCCTTTAAGAATAATATCTGCGTTAATTTCTATGGCTCTTAGAGATGCTGCAGAGTCTGTTGTGAAAAATGGGTTTCCAGTTCCTGCACCAAAAATTACAACACGTCCTTTTTCTAAATGTCTTACTGCTTTTCGTCTAATAAATGGTTCTGCAATTGCTTTCATTTCAATGGCTGATTGCAATCTTGTATGAACTCCATGTGACTCCAATGCTGCTTGTAAAGCCATTGAATTAATCATGGTAGCGAGCATTCCCATGTAATCTCCATGTGTCCTGTCCATTCCACCTTCTTCAGCTTGTACACCTCTGAAAATATTTCCACCACCAATAACAATGGCAACCTCATGACCAGATTCATGGATTCCTTTTATTTGCTCTGCATAAGAACTAATCCGTTGATTGTCGATGCCAAACTGTTTCGTTCCCATCAGGGACTCTCCACTCAGCTTTAATAATATTCTTTTATATTTCATAGAAATTCAGTTGAACAAATATAGCCAAATCAAATTTCCAAGAAACGAATAATAAAAAAAAAAGCTATCCGAAGATAGCTTTTGTTAATTCAATTAGAATTTTGTTAACTCAATGAGAATCTTTTAAACTCAGAAACGGTAAGACCATTTTCGGTTGTATTTAAAAACTGTTCTACAGTTTGTTTATTGTCTCTCACAAATGGTTGGCTCAGTAAAGTGTTTTCTTTGAAAAATTTATTCAATCTACCCATTGCGATTTTTTCAGCCATTTCAGCAGGTTTTCCTTCTTGGATGGCCTGATCTTTACCTACTTCGATCTCTCTTTCAATGGTTTTTGAATCGATTCCATCTTTATTTACAGCGATAGGGTTCATGGCTGCAACTTGCATTGCAACTTGTTTACCGGCATCGTCAGCGTTGTCAGAATTGATATTCAAAGCAACGAGAGTTGCCAATTGGTTTCCTGGGTGGTTGTAAGCAACAACTTTTTCTGATTCTATTATAGCATAAGCTGAAAGATCAAGTTTTTCACCGAGTATTCCGATTTGTTCAGTAATCTTTTCTTCAACAGATAATTTCTCGTTGTAAGCCAAACTTTTCAATTCATCCAATGATTTAGGCAGTTTATCTAAAGCCAAATCAACTAAAGACTGAACCAATTGAACATAACCATCATTTTTAGCGACAAAATCAGTTTCACAATTTAATGTTACAATTACTCCTGCTTTTGAATCTCCTGTAGATTGTGCAATGATGATGCCCTCTTTTGCATCATTCTCACCTCTTTTAGCTGCAATTTTTTGTCCTTTTTTTCTAAGAAAATCCACTGCTGTTTCAAAATCTCCATTAGACTCGACAAGTGCATTTTTGCAATCCATCATTCCGGCGCCTGTTTGTTGACGAAGTTTATTTACTTCTGAAGCTGTTATAGCCATTTTATATTATATTTTGATTTAGTATACTTTATTTAGCTTTCTCTGCATCCGCAGTGGCTGTTTTTTTAGCAGCAGGCTTTTTAGCAGCAGCTTTTTTAGCAGCAGGCTTTTTTTCTACCTTTTTCGCTTCAGCTTTTGGAGCTTCCTCCTTGGATTCAGCTTTTGAAGCTTCTTCTTTGGCTTCAGCCTTTGGAGCTTCCTCCTTGGCTTCAGCTTTTGAAGCTTCCT
>JABJEE010000012.1 GCA_018665005.1 Flavobacteriales bacterium | reverse complement strand
TGATTGCTCTCCAACCGTCTGTTCCAAATTTGATTTTTTGCATTGTTTTTATTTTTTAAACGCTGTAATTGTTTTTTCAATAATCTCGAGGCACTCGTTGATTTGTGATTCATTCATAACAAGGGGAGGGGCGAATCTAATAATGTTTCCATGTGTTGGTTTTGCAAGAAGCCCATTTTCTTTCATGGCTACGCAAAGATCCCATGCTGTTGAGCTATCTGGGCTGTCATTGATGATAATGGCGTTAAGCAGTCCTTTACCTCGCACGCTTACCACCAAATCATTGTTGTCAATGATTTTTTGCATTCCATGACGAAACAGCTTTCCTAATTTGCGCGCATTTTGAATCAAATTCTCATCTTTTACCACTTCCAATGCAGCGATGGCCACTTTTGCGGCAACAGGATTTCCTCCAAAGGTAGATCCATGTTGACCGGGTTTGATTACATTCATGATGTTGTTATTCGCCAACACGGCAGATACAGGATAAACGCCTCCGGAAAGTGCTTTTCCCAGAATGAGAATATCTGGTCGTGCATAGGTATCCTCTTGTCTTTCACAAGTACTTTGACATTTACAATCACCACAAACGGCGAGTAAGCTTCCTGTACGAGCGATACCCGTTTGAACCTCATCAGCGATAAATAGTACATTTTGTTCAGCACATAATGATTTTGCATTTCTCATAAAGTCATCATTAGGCGTGTAAACTCCTGCTTCACCTTGTATAGGCTCTACAAGAAACCCTGCAATATTAGGTAGCTTAAGAGCTTCTTCCAATGCATTGGTGTCATTGTAAGGTATTTTCACAAACCCTGGAGTGTATGGACCAAAATTCTTTGTTGCGTCAGGGTCATTTGAAAAAGAAACTATGGTTGTTGTTCTTCCGTGAAAGTTTCCGTCACAAACAATTATTGTTGCTTGATTTTCAGGAATTCCTTTTACTTCATAAGCCCACTTTCTACATAATTTCAAAGCTGTTTCAACAGCCTCAGCACCCGTGTTCATAGGTAAAACTTTATCAAACCCAAAGGTATCAGTGACGTATTTTTCGTATTCTCCCAACACATCGTTGTAAAATGCACGAGAGGTGAGAGTCAATGTTTCAGACTGGTCCGTCAGAGCCTTAATAATTCTTGGATGACAATGTCCTTGATTTACTGCCGAATATGCGGATAAAAAATCAAAATACTTTTTACCTTCGACATCCCAAACATAAACGCCTTCTCCTTTTGAAAGTACAACGGGTAAAGGATGATAGTTGTGCGCTCCGTATTTGTCTTCTACTTCAATGTAATCTTGTGTGTTCATAAATCAAATTAATTTCATTCAAAAATAATAAAATGTGGGTGAGTAGTATGAATAGTCTATAAATTAAACTACCAGTGATATGCTTCGTCTTTCAGCCACTTATTTTGCACCCGCAGTGTTTGTTCAATAACATCTCTAACACATGCCTTGCCCCCGTCATAAGGAGACTGATAATCAACAATTTCTTTTACATCAACTGATGCGTCTTGAGGGCAGGTTGATACACCTGCTTTTTTGAGAACAGGAATATCTGGTATGTCATCACCCATATATAATATCTGATCATCGTTTAATTGATATTTCGATTTTAGTCCGTTGTAAATATTTAACTTATTACTGGATCTCAAATGGACTTCCTTAATTCCCAAGTCAATTAGTCTCTTTTTTAGGTCTTCGCTATATCCACCGGTTATTATAAAAATTTGATAACCCATTTTAGAAGCGTATTGCAAGGCATATCCATCTTTTGAATTTAAAGCCCTCATTATTTCATTCTCCATGAAGTATACTTTCCCATCAGTAAGAACGCCGTCTACGTCAAAAATAAACGTATTAATATGATTCAATTTTGTCTTATAGCTCATTTAGAATTTATGGTTTTAATGATACTTTCAGTCATTGCTTGGTAAACTTTTAAGTGTTGTTGATTCAGCATCTGTTCATGTTTTTTAATTACTGAGATGTCATTGCGAGTAGCTGGTCCGGTTTGGTTACTTAAAGTATTGTTGTTTATAATGTTAAAAACCGTTTTGTCTAATAATGGTTTGAGGATTTCCCAATTCAATTCTCTTTCATTATTCTCAGTTTTAGCAATATGCCCTAAATGGTTAATGAAATTATTCAGAAATACCGCAACAAGATGATAGTCTGATCTTTTCTGTGAATCACAAACGTCAAAATTTAGGCCACAGTGCTTACAAAGGTCTATGATCAGATTGGCTAAAATCGTTGTTTTAGATTCTATCAATACTGGAAAATCAAATTCAATATCACTCTCTAATCCACTAAAAGTTTGAAGTGGATAAAAAACGCCAGTATTAGGATGTTTAATTTGGTTGAGGTCGACACTTCCCGCGGTATAAATTACGGCTTTTTCGGGGTTGATTTCATCTATAATCTTTATGGTTTGGTCATCAGATACTGCTACCAAAATAAGATCGCCAGAGATGTGCTTGGCCGTCTCGAAATAGTCACATTTAAAAAGAGCTGCACAAGCTTTACCTGATTCTTTATTCCGACTATAAATACCGCTTATGGTAATTCCTTTAGACAAGAAAAATGTACCGAGAGATTTAGCTACTCTTCCCGAACCTATAATTGAAATATTCGGTAAAGTGTGCTGATCCATTAATTAGCTTTTCCGTGACATTGTTTGTATTTCTTACCACTTCCACAGGGACAAGGTTCATTTCTTCCCACCTTTGGGGCGGAAACGATTGGTTGTCTTTTTTCTTCAGAGCGCATCGAATTTTGAATGGCTTGATCAAATCCTTGTCTACTCGGTAGTCCATCCTGTGATGTATTGGATTGTCCTGAATTTGACCCGCTATAATTACTTTGCTTATCCTCTTTATTTGTGCTTTCAACTTCTTGCTCGGCAGGAATATCCAGCTTCATCAATAATTCAACTACATCTTCGTTGAGTCTTGCAAGCATACTTTTAAATAACTCATAGGACTCTAGCTTATAAATCACCAATGGATCTTTCTGCTCATATGTAGCATTGTTTACCGCAGACCTTAAGTCATCCATTTCACGAAGGTGTTCCTTCCATTCTTCATCAATTTTCGATAAGATTACATTTTTCTCAAACGATCTGCTGATATTCTTTCCTTCGGATTTGTAAGCCTCCTCAAGGTTTATAATCAATCGCATCTCTCTTTTTCCATCGGTTAAAGGAAATACAATATTCTTGTATTTTTCAGACATGGTTTCGTATACATGTTTGATTTGAGGCATCCCTTTGGTCGCTATTTTTTCACACTTGCGATCGTATTTTGATCTCGTTTTATCATAGACGATATCGACCAATTCATTTTTATTGAATTCGGTAAACTCATTTTCAGTTACCGGAGCAGCTATACCCAAAACCCTTACCAAGTCCAATTCAAAGTCTTGATAATTAGAGTTCTCATTTTTAAAAACGGTCAAATCACAAAGGTCATAGAACATGTTGTCTACGTCAATATCTATTTTATCACCATAAAGTGCATTTTTTCTTTTTTTGTAAATGGCTTTTCTTTGAGTATTCATTACATCGTCATACTCAAGTAATCTCTTCCGAACACCAAAGTTATTTTCCTCAACCTTCTTCTGGGCTCTTTCAATGGATTTTGAGACGAGTCCGGCAGAGATAACTTCCCCTTCCTTAAGTCCCATTCTGTCCATTACTTTTGCGATTCTTTCAGAACCGAATTTTCTCATTAAGTCGTCTTCTAATGACACGAAAAATCTTGAAGAACCTGGGTCTCCTTGTCTTCCGGATCGACCACGAAGCTGCCTGTCAACCCGTCGCGAATCGTGTCGTTCGGTTCCAATAATCGCCAATCCACCTGCATTTATTACACCTTCACCTAGCTTAATGTCAGTACCACGACCCGCCATATTAGTGGCTATCGTAACTGCTCCAGCCAATCCAGCGTTGGCTACAATTTCTGCCTCTTTTTGATGGTATTTGGCATTAAGTACTTGATGCTTGATGTTTTTCATTTGAAGCATTCGGCTCAGAAGCTCGGAGATCTCAACAGTTGTCGTACCCACAAGGACGGGTCTTCCTGCTTCAATTAATTTCTCAACCTCTAGGGTTACCGCATTGTATTTTTCTCTGGCCGTTTTAAAGACCCAATCATCTTCGTCTTTTCTAATCACGGGTTTGTTCGTAGGAACCACAACAACATCTAGCTCATAGATGTCCCAAAACTCTTTTGCTTCAGTTTCAGCAGTACCGGTCATTCCCGATAGCTTGTGATACATTCTGAAATAGTTCTGCAAAGTTACAGTAGCATAGGTCTGTGTAGCTGCCTCGACATTTACATCTTCTTTTGCTTCAATAGCTTGATGTAAACCATCTGAATATCTTCTTCCATCCAAAATACGACCTGTCGATTCATCAACAATTTTCACTTTACTGTCCATTACCACATATTCAACTTCTTTTTCGAATAAGGTATAAGCTTTTAACAACTGATTGATAGAATGAATTCTTTCAGATTTTATGGAATAATCTCTGATTAATGCATCTTTTTGTTCAATGAGTGTTTCTTGATCTAAATTGGTATTTTCAAGTTTAGCAATCTCTGCTCCAATATCTGGCATGATAAAGAAGTCTCTTTCTTCATTACCTGAAACGAGGTCAATACCTTTATCAGTAAGCTGAATCGAATTGTTTTTTTCATCAATGGTGAAAAAGAGCTCAACATCTATTTTTTTCATATGCTTGCCCTGCTCTTGCATATAAAAGTTCTCTGTTTTTTGAAGATGAACTTTAATCCCGGGTTCAGAAAGATATTTAATCAGTGCTTTATTTTTAGGCAATCCTCTAAAAGCACGAAGTAATGCTATACCACCTTCTTCGAGTTTTTTCTTGGCTTCATTTTTATCTCCAGAAGAGTCGTTTATGACGGTTAGATTTTCCTTTGCCTCAGTTAAACATTGTTGAACATATTGTTTTTGTGCTTGAACTACTCTTTCAATTCTTGGTTTGAGAATATGGAATTCATGCTCGTCGCCTTTTGGTGTAGGTCCAGAGATGATTAATGGTGTTCTTGCATCATCAATCAAAACAGAATCAACCTCATCTACAATGGCAAAGTGATGTTTTCTTTGAACGAGATCATCCACATGACCCGCCATATTATCTCTCAAATAATCGAATCCAAATTCATTATTCGTCCCAAAAGTGATGTCGGCCATATATGCCGCTCTTCTTTCTTTCGAATTGGGCTTGTGTTTGTCTATACAATCGACTGATAAACCATGAAATTGGTACAACGGACCCATCCATTCTGAATCTCTTTTAGCCAAATAATCATTTACTGTTACAATGTGGGCTCCTTTTTTGGCTAAAGCATTCATATATACAGGAAGCGTTGCAACCAAGGTTTTTCCCTCTCCAGTTTGCATTTCTGCAATGTTTCCTTTGTGTAGCACGGCTCCACCCATTAATTGCACATCATAATGAACCATGTTCCATTTCACATGATTGCCTGCGGCAGTCCATTCGTTTGACCAAATGGCTTTATCACCTTCAATTATTATCCCGTCTTTTGAAGCAGCAAGATCCTTGTCAAAATCTTGTGCGTCAACAACCAGTTTCCCATTGTTTGCCCATCGATATGCGGTCTCTTTGATAACAGAAAAGGCTTGAGGTAAAATTTCTAAGAGGGTTTCTTCTATTCTTTCATCAAC
>JABJEE010000141.1 GCA_018665005.1 Flavobacteriales bacterium | reverse complement strand
TGCTGATGATATAGAGGAGGCCGTTAAAGCAGCACAAAAGGCATTTCCTGAATGGTCAGGAATGTCTCTAGAAAAGAGGAGCAAATATATTGTTCGATTATCAGAGGGCATTGAAAAAAGAATGGATGAATTTGTGAAAGCAGAGTCGTTGGACAACGGAAAACCTGTTTCTCTGGCGGCCCAAGTCGACATTCCAAGAGCCGTTTCAAATTTTCATTTTTTTGCTACTGCCATTTTACATTTTGCCTCTGAATCTCATTCAATGGAGGGTGTGGGGATTAATTATACCACAAGAAAGCCCATTGGAGTAGTGGGCTGTATTTCTCCATGGAACCTTCCATTGTATTTGTTTTCATGGAAAATTGCTCCGGCACTTGCTTCGGGAAATTGTGTTATTGCGAAGCCATCAGAGGTAACACCTTACACTGCATATTTACTTTCGGAGGTTGCCCAAGAAATAGGTTTACCTCCAGGAGTTCTAAATATTGTTCATGGGACAGGTGGCTCTGCCGGAGATGCCATTGTGAAGCATCCATTGATTAAAGCCATCTCATTTACAGGAGGAACAGAGACAGGGGCTTATATTTCGAGAACAGCAGGGCCAATGTTTAAAAAACTTTCCTTGGAGCTTGGAGGTAAAAACCCCAACATCATATTTGCAGATTGTGACTTTGAGGAAATGTTATCGACTACGGTAAGGTCCTCATTTGCCAATCAAGGACAAATTTGTCTTTGCGGTTCTAGAATTTTTATTGAAAGGCCGATATATGAAAAATTTAAAACAGCATTTGTGGAGAAAGTTTCTAGAATGAAAAACCTAGCGCCATCTGATCCTAATTCTAAACAAGGTGCAGTTGTTTCTAAAGGACATATGGAGAAAGTCCTTTCCTATGTTGAGCTAGCCAAAGAAGAGGGAGGAACCATATTGACAGGAGGAAAAAGAGTGATTTTACCTGAACCTCATAATGAAGGATTTTTTATTGAGCCAACGGTTATTGAGGGTTTAAAATATGATTGTAGAACAAATCAAGAAGAGATATTTGGTCCGGTGGTTACCATCATGCCTTTTGATAGTGAAGAAGAGGTTTTAATGATGGCAAATTCAACACAATATGGTTTGTCTACTACCGTATGGACAAGTAACTTAAAAAGAGCACATAGAATAGCAGATCAGGTACATGCGGGAATTGTTTGGGTAAACTCTTGGTTAGTGAGAGATCTCAGAACCCCATTTGGTGGTGTAAAAGCTTCTGGTGTAGGAAGAGAGGGTGGATGGGAAGCCCTCAAGTTTTTCACTGAACCCAAAAACATCTTTATTAAGCAATAATGAGAACGACCATCTTTTTCATCTTTTTGTATACAACTTTAGTCGGGCAGGTTCAACCTATTTTATGGCAAGTTGAAAGTGATACCATGAAGCAATGGAATTATTTCTTTGGTGACGAATTCAATGGAAGTGAAATCAACAAAGACTTATGGCATCAAAATTATCCATGGGGAGGGCTTTCTCTCGACGCAGGCATATATGCCGCTAAAGAGATGGTAGAGCCGTCAAATGGATTTGTAAAGCTCAAAATCGACACTACAAGTGAATGGAGAAAATTCCCCAAATGGATGTTGGATGAAAAGGCCATTGAGAAGTACAATGTAGAGGTCAGGAACGGCAACGAAGTTCAGTTGAAACATTTAATTTCTGCACTTTGGAGTAAAAAGCAATTTAAATATGGGTATTTTGAATGTCGTGCCCTCGCGCCCTCTGGAAAAGGATTATGGCCAGGATTTTGGTTGTATGGAGGTAATCCCAATGATGAAATAGATTTCATGGAAATGAAAGGAGAAAAAACAAAACATCTCCATGTTGACATTCATTGTCCTGATGACTGTGATAAGGTGAAAAACTGGATTGGAATCAAGAAGAATTGGGGAGGATGGATCAAGGCTTCAGAGGAAATTACCGATAAGTACGTGGTGTATTCTGGACTATGGACTCCTGGAAAACTGATTATTTATATGAATGGTCAGGCCATCGCCGAATACAATGGTGATTTTGGCACAAACATGAATCTAATCGCAAATATTTCAGTAGCTCAGGATAAGGGACCGTTCTCTCCTGGCCCTGACAAGAACACTGTTTTTCCGAATGAATTTATTATTGATTACATGCGGGTATGGAAGCCTGAAAATGACGAAATTCTTAGGACAGAGGAAAAAGAAATTGTTCGCCCAGAACATATTGAAAATGCCATTATTGACAAGGAATCTGACGCATTTTCAAATGCAAAACTTAAAAGACAAGTGGGATATATATTTAACAAAAAGGAATTTAAAAAACATTTGGGATATGTTTCGCTTATACAAGAATCGAGAGGTCATTTGTTGATTGAAAAAAACGGGAATTTCAATTCACCATTAACAATTGTTTTGTGTAATTCTAATGATGAAAAACTAAAAGAAATGGAATTGTCCGAAACACAAAATATATTTGATGTATCAGCATTTAAAAAGGGGAAGTATCTCATTAAGCTTCTAAATAAAGATAGATCTTCAGCAGCTTTAATAGAGCTTTAATCGTTCTTCTTGTTTCCCAACCTAACCCCGGCAGTTATGCGGATACTGTAAAAGTATTGACGGTATTTGAGGTCATTAAAGGCAACGGATTTATTGTCAAATTCAGTGTCGAGAAATACAAAATATTTATCATTTGTATAGCCACCAATAAAGCGAACATCGTACCTTGGTGCGAGTCCAATAAAGCCTCTCGTTGTACTATTCTGGGAATAAAATTTAGATTGAATTACCGCTCCGAATCCCAACCAACCAGAAATTTGCCAGTTATTATACCTCGTTACGTAGGCGTATCCTGGGATGACTCCAAGATCAATGGCTGAATAAGTCGAGGCTTCAGTTTTGGAGGATGTATTGTCAATTAAAAAAGGGGGAATTAAACCTTTTTCGTCATTATCAACGCCAAAGCCATTCAAAGTACTTTTCAGGTACCAAGTTTGGACAGCTTCTTTGTAATGGGCTTGTTTTCCACGAAGTGCAGACATTTTAAATGCCTTGTTGTGAAAGTACCACGCGTTAAAACTTAAATTAGTAACACCCAGAGATTCCGTAATGCGATGATTTGTAATTGAATTATTGAAGGAAGAATCAATGTCTCCATAATTTTGTAATGCATATCCGCGAACGGTCTTAAAATCAACATCAAAAAAGAGTTTTTTTAATGAAAAATTAAATCCTAGTTGGAATTGCTGTGATTCACCCCAACGATCAACGGGTTTAACAAATCCAAACACCGGAAAGGCAATTCGCAAATGAAACCATTTATAGGCAAACCCTAAACCCATTATGGTTGTGAAATTATTCTTGAATTTAAGTACATCTGTCTCTTCGGTGTAAGGGTACTTAATCCTAAAGGGAGAAGCGTTGAAGCCAAGGTCCGTATAAAATACTTTTTTGTCTTTAAAATTCTCAATAGGAGACGGGCTATCCTGTGCCGATAGATTTGTAGCCGATAAAAGTAAAAGACTACTTAAAGCTATTCTCCAATCCCAAAATAAACGCATATACCTTTGCTCTTTCTTTTCGCTCTGATGTTCTTCCCGATCCTCCACCATGTCCAGCATTCATATTACAGTCGAAAATAAAGGGGTTATCATCGGTTTTATATTCTCTCATTTTTGCCACATATTTTAAGGGCTCCCAATATTGTACCTGTGAATCATGATAGGCTGTTGTGATGTACATGGCGGGATATTCCATTTTTTTAATATTGTCATATGGAGAGTATTTGAGCAAGTAATAATAATACTCTTCTTCCGCAGGATTTCCCCACTCCTCAAATTCAGAAGTGGTTAATGGAATACTTTCATCGAGCATGGTGGTGAGTACATCAACAAATGGGACTTGAGATACTACACCCTTCCATAGATATGGAGCCATATTAGAAACGGCACCCATTAAAAGACCTCCCGCACTCCCTCCGTTGGCATATATTTTATTTGGATCACAGAACCCCATATGCCCCATGTATTCAGCGGCATTGATAAAGTCAGTAAACGTATTAATTTTCTTTAAAAATTTCCCATTTTGATACCATTCTTCACCCATGTATTTTCCGCCTCGGATGTGTGCCGTAGCGAAGACAAATCCCCGATCTAAAAGACTCAAACGGGTGGCGCTGAAATAATCAGGAATGGTGTATCCATATGATCCATAGCCATACAAAAGACAAGGAGCCTCGCTCAGTTTTGTTCCTTTTTTATACACAATAGAAATTGGGACCTGCGTGCCGTCATTGGCTGTTGCCCAGATTCTTTGAGATTCGTAATTATCACTAGAAAAAGTAGGATCTAGCACTTTTTTCTGATGCCACAGAGTCTGCTCACCTGACATCATATCGTATTTGAATATACTGGAAGGTGTGGTCAGCGAGTTGTATGAATAGAAGAGTGTATTTGTATGATAATCATCATTAACGCCTAAACCAAGATAATAGGTTTCCTCGTTAAATTCGATGTATTTTTCTTTTCTTGATTCAAAAGGGTAGAGCTTCATCTTTTTAAGACCATTAATTCTTTCTGTAATCACAAGAAATTCTTTAAATATTTCGATGTCTTCAATAAGGATTTTTTCATTCGTTTCCTGAAATACTTCACATTGAAAAATGCTTTTTGGAAAGCTTCTTGTAAATAGAATTTTATTGTTTTCAGCTTCCATATTACTTAAAATGTAAAACCCATTTTCGTGATGATCTACCTCATAGATATGGTCAAATTTTCTTGGAAGAAAAACATTGACTTCAGCTCTATAATCTCTGGCATCTAACCATAGAATTTCTGAAGTCATTGAGCTGTAGCTTGCAATAAAAATGTATTTCTCGGTTTTACTCTTGTAGAAAGACACGCTAAATTTTTCATCATCTTCTTGATATATGAGCTCGTCGTCACTCGACTTTTTACCAATAATGTGTCGATAAACTTGAAATGAACGCAGTGTTTGTTCATCCTTTTTGATATAGTATATGGCCTTGTTGTCGTTGGACCAGATGATGTCTCCATTTGAATCTTCAATTCGGTCCTTTAAGTATTTCCCATTTCTATTGTTACGAATGGATATGGTGTTTTTCCTTCTGCCCACAAAGTCTTCCGCCACGGCCAGGAATTTATTATCAGGAGAGGGTTCCCAATCGGCGAGGTCGTAATATTCATTCCCCTTGGCTCTTTCATTTTGATCAAAGAAGAGGATTTCTTTTTCTCCCTCTTTCAGAAATGTTTTTTGGTACTCTAGGCCCTTTTCATTTTTGACTTGATATAATTTTTTATTGAAATAAAATGGTGCTCCTTCTTCATTGGGATCAATCTTTCGATCGAATTCTGCCATTAACTCTTCCACCAATGGGTTTAGTGGTTCGAAGTAGCTTTCGCAGTATTTGTTTTCCTGATCTATATAGTCGAGCACATCAGTAGAATCCCTCTGATTCATCCAGTAATAGTTGTCTATTCTCTTTTGCTTAAGAGCAACAAGCTCTTTAGGTATTTTGATAGCTGTGGGTTTTTTATTTTGAGCCATGATAAATGGGCTTATTAAAAAGGTTATAATAATTAAAAAAAGTGGTTTCATATAAGACGCTTTAAACAAAAATACACAATTACTTTTCCTTTTGTTGTAACTTTGATATTGTGAAAAGAATCTATAAGTTTTTATTGAACAAACTGCCACGTCCATTATTAATAAGACTAAGCTATATTTTCAAGTTTTTTGCGCCTATTTTATATCGAGGTAATAAGGTGGAATGTCCAGTTTGTGAAAGGTCTTTTTCAAAGTTTTTGTCCTACGGATCCAATGTTGCACACCGAGAAAATGTACTTTGCCCATATGATCTAACCCTTGAACGTCACCGTTTAATGTGGCTCTATTTGACAAGGAAAACAGATTTTTTTTCAGCAGAATCACTCAAGGTTTTGCACATTGCCCCAGAGCAGTGTTTTTTAACTCTTTTTAAAAAGCAGAAAAACTTGGATTATACGACTGCAGATTTGGTTTCTCCAATTGCTGATATCCACTTTGATTTACACGACATTCCTCTTGAGGACAATCAGTATGATGTTATTTTCTGTAATCATGTGATGGAGCATGTAGATGACCCTATTCGTTGTATGTCCGAGCTTAATCGCGTAATGAAATCGGGAGGGTGGGCCATTATGCAGGTCCCACAAGACATGAGTCGAGCCGAAACTTATGAAGACAAATCGATAACAAGCCCTGAGGAAAGAGAAAAACATTTCTGGCAAAAAGATCATGTGCGTTTGTTTGGAAAAGATTATCCTTCTTACCTTGAAAAAGCAGGGTTTAAAGTTGAGGAGTTTGACTTAAATACTGAATTTGATGCAACCGAGGTCGTAAAGTTTCGTCTTATGAAAAAAGAAATTTTATATATTGCACGTAAACCATGAGTAAATTTATTTTCACCCTTTTTATAACGAGTACCCTCATCAATACATGGGCTCAAAAAAACATTTTCTTAAATATCAAGCCAGTCTTTAATGCAGTATCCTTGCAAATGGGAACAACATTGACGCATGGTAGCGGTGAATCATATGCCTTAGACCATTTCGACTACTATGTATCGGATGTTATAATTACCCATGATGGCGGACAGGTTTCAAATCCCTTGGATGATGTCTATATTGTGGAACCAGACAATCATACATTATATCTCGGATTCCTATCTATTGAAAATATTGAACAAGTAGAATTTACGATTGGGGTTCCTGATCGACTCAACACCCAACAAGGAACGGAATCTGCCGACATTTCAACTTATCCAGAAACGCACCCATTAAGCTTTCAGTTACCCTCTATGTATTGGGGATGGCAGTTTGGTTACATGCCCATGATCATTGGAGGAGGAGAAGGCGCATCTTATTTTGAGGTTCACTCCGTCGGAGCCCATATGCAGCGTCAAGTAAGCCTGTCCGTAATTCAATCAGATGTGTCGGAAACGCAAATTAATATGGAGCTCGAGTGTCACGTGGACCGATGGGTCAATGGTTTAGAGCTAGTTTCTTCAGGTATTTTACATGGGGCATCGGCCATGAATCAACTGATTATGGATAATGTATTGACAGAAGACGTCTTTACCATTTCTCAGTCAGCTTCGATACTGTCTAATCATGTTGATCAACCTAATATTTACATGAATGACAACCAACTTTATTATTCTGAATTACCTGCTACAAGTTCGACAATATTAATTCTTGATCAGCTCGGAAGACAAATTTTACATTCCGATATTTCCACTTCTAATGGAATGATAAAAGTCAATTCAAATCATTCGGGGCCTGCTTTTATTTTATGTAAGGATGATCTGGGATTTGTTTTAGAAAAACGGACCATTTTTATTCCTTAATGCATTCAAGGATAATATATCTATTTTCTTCCGTTGTCATTTGTGCCACATTCTTGATGTGTAGACCGCTTCCTGATTTAAATCAATATGTTGCTGTACCATCAACGATAGAAAACCCAACAGATTCTGCAAAAGTAGCGCTGGGAAAAGAGCTTTTCTTTGACACTCGCTTATCATTGGACAATACAATATCTTGTGCAGTCTGTCACAAACCTGGTTTTGCATTTACAGATGGTCTTAAAACCAGTACGGGAATCAATGATCAAAAAACAGACAGAAACTCCCCTAGTATCTTGAATTCGGGATTTTTAAAAACAGTGATGTTCGATGCCCACCTCAAAACACTCGAGCTTCAGGCAATTGTTCCTATTCAGGAGCCAGTTGAAATGGGTCACAACATGAAGGTTTTGATCCCTCAGCTTAGGGCGATTCCCGAATATCAAGAAGCAGCACAACGCATATTTAATAGGGATTTTGATGCCTATGTTTTGACTCGCAGCTTGGCAGCATTTGAACGCTCATTAATTTCAATGAGTGCACCCTTTGACCATTATCTAAAAGGAAATGAAAAAGCTCTTAATGCAAATGAAAGGGCAGGATGGAAAATTTTTTCTGAAAAACTTTACTGCACAAATTGCCATGCGTCACCGCATTTCACGAATCACGAGGCCAAAAACAATGGGCTTTACAAAGATTATGGTGCAGATAAAGGGCGATTTAGAATCCATCTTGATTCTGCAGACATTGGCAGCTTTAAGGTGCCCTCTTTACGTAATATTGAGGTAACTGACCCATACATGCATGATGGATCAATGGAGACTCTTGAAGAGGTTATCGCGCATTATGCAAATGGAGGCCAAGGACATTATTTACAAGATGAATCCATTGTTTCTTTCGAGCTGAGCGCAAAAGAACAAAAACAGCTGATCGCTTTTTTAAAGTCTCTGACCGATCTTTCATTCTTGGAGCGTCTTTAATTCGTAACTTTGCGCCATGAATTCAGCCACAGATACCATTTGTGCAAGAGCTACCGCAGGGGGTATTGGAGCCATTGCTGTACTCCGGGCTTCAGGACCAGAGGCCCTTTCCCTTGTTTCGAATTGTTTTTCGAAATCATTGACAAATGTAGACTCTCACACCGTTCATTTTGGACTGTTCAAAGCTGTTGACGGCTCGAATATCGACGAGGTATTGGTAACTGTATTTCATCATGGAAAAAGCTTTACAGGTGAAGAAAGTGCTGAAATATCCTGTCATGGATCCCCTTATGTACAGCAGCAAATCTTAGATACCTTAATTGCTTCGGGTTGTCGAATGGCCAATCCCGGAGAGTTTACCCAACGTGCATTTTTAAACGGTAAGCTTGACCTTTCTCAAGCTGAAGCTGTTGCGGATTTAATTGCTGCACAAAGTAAAAAAGCCCATAGAATTGCCCTTAATCAGCTAAAAGGAAATCTTTCTTCGGATTTAAAAATATTGAGAGAAGAATTAATCGCTTTTGCTTCTCTCATTGAATTGGAGCTGGATTTTTCAGAAGAAGATGTGGAATTTGCGGACCGTACTCAGCTTAAAGAGCTGGTATCAAAAGTATTAGTCACTGTAAAAAGACTTTCAGGTTCTTTTGCATTGGGGAATGCACTTAAAAATGGTGTGCCTGTTGCCATTGTTGGTGCACCGAATACTGGAAAAAGCACCTTGCTAAATCAGCTTTT
>JABJEE010000140.1 GCA_018665005.1 Flavobacteriales bacterium | reverse complement strand
TTGGTTTCCGATGCGATTTTGAGTTGCTTATCAGAACGCATACTGTCAAGAGTACGCATATTGTGAAGCCGATCTGCTAATTTGATTAAAACGACCCTAAAATCATCAGAAATGGTTAAAATCATTTTTCGAAAATTCTCAGCCTGAATTGATGCTTTATCATCAAATACTTCAGGAATCTTCGTTAAGCCATCAATGATTAGACGAACCTCTTTTCCAAAAAGATCCTCTATATCTGATAATGTAATGTGTGTGTCTTCAACGGTATCGTGAAGCAAGGCACAAATCACAGAGGTTGGGCCTAATGTCATTTCATCTGCACATATTCGTGCAACAGCAATTGGATGATAGATGTATGGCTCTCCAGACTTTCTTCTCATTTCTTTATGAGCATCCAGAGCGACATCAAATGCCTTTCTAATAAGTTTGGTTTCCTGTTTGTCCCTGTTTTTTAATGCACGCATCAAACCCCTGTAAGCATTAAGTATTTCTTTACGCTCTTGTTCTAAATTTACAATTACAGAAGTTTTATTTTGTTGCATTTATTTAGCTGGCAATAATTTAGTCTTGACTTCTCCAAACCCTATTCTCACCTTATCATTTTGGCAGTATCCTCTCATGGTAACGGTATCACCATCTAAAATAAATTTTCGTTCACTTCCATCTGGCATTTGAATGGGCTTCGTTCCCTTCCAGGCAAGCTCTAGCATTGACCCATAGGAATCAGGTGTTGGACCAGAAATGGTTCCTGAACCCAACAAGTCTCCTCCACGGATATTACAACCATTAACGGTATGGTGGGCAAGCTGTTGTGCCATATTCCAATACATG
This sequence comes from Flavobacteriales bacterium, assembly GCA_018665005.1. Classification (GTDB taxonomy): domain Bacteria; phylum Bacteroidota; class Bacteroidia; order Flavobacteriales_D; family Crocinitomicaceae; genus UBA952. Next base: position 2,684 of record JABJEE010000140.1, on the reverse strand, counting down.
TATTTGAAATTTGAGTCACACACAATCTTTTCCTCGGCTCCATTCGGAGTTATCCCTACCTGAAGATTAATGTCATATGATTTCTTACCCTCATACGCTAAATATGGAAGGACTTCAGGGTCTTGTTCTGGCGTGTCAACCTGAAAAGGGATTAAGGCATCTAAGCTTACAATCCAAGCAGAAATAGAAGACGCAAAATTCTTTGCTAAAAATGGTCCTAGAGGCACATATTCCCACTTCTGTATATCTCTTGCAGACCAATCATTAAAGAGTACCATTCCAAAAATATAATCTTCCGCTTCAGCAGTTGATATTGAATCACCTAAAGGTTTTCCATCAAAAGTGATAAATGCCATTTCGAGTTCAAAATCAATCATTCGTGAAGGACCAAAAACGGGAGGCTCATTTTCATTAGGCTTGGTTTGACCTTTTGGCCTATGAACATCTTGATCCGATATTATGACAGATGATGATCGTCCATGATACCCAACAGGAATCCATAGCCAATTAGGTAATAGTGCATTATTGGGGTCACGAAACATGGTACCCACATTGGTGGCATGTTCCTTACTTGAATAAAAATCAGTATAATCACCAATTTCAACTGGCATTAGCATGATGGTTTGTTCAATAGGAATAAGAACCTGGTTGACATGATGCTCATTATTCTGTAGCTCAGTATTGTCCTTTTCTAATAAATCTGAAACTCGATCTCTCAATCTTCTTGAAGCCAATTTCCCCTTTTTCATTAAAAGGTTTAATGAGGATGAATCAAAGGCATTCGGAGCAAAGGGTAAATTATCCAGATAACCCAGAACCTGAAGCGATTTCATATCTATTACGAACTCTCCAATTCTCATGCCTACTCTAGGCTCAAGCTGTTCCGTTTTAAAAACACCTAATGGTAAATTTTGAATCGGAAAATCAGAACCTTGTTTTACTTCTACCCAAGAAACTAAGCTGGGATCATTTGCTTTAATCATATCTCTATTTCAATTATATCAAACATTAAATCTAAAATGCATGATGTCTCCATCCTGCACCACATATTCTTTTCCTTCTACTTTAAATTTACCAGCCTCTTTAACCGCTTGTTCTGACTCAAGAGTAGAAAAATCATTATACTTCATCACTTCCGCACGAATGAAACCTTTCTCAAAATCAGTATGTATTACACCCGCAGCCTGAGGAGCTGTCATGCCTTTCTTAATCGTCCAAGCTCTTACTTCCTTCTCTCCTGCAGTAAAATAGGTTTCAAGGTTAAGTAAATTGTATGCTGAACGAATCAGACGATTGACTCCTGGCTCTTCAAGATTCAGTTCATCCAAAAACATTTGTCTTTCATCATACGTTTCCAATTCGGTGATATCGGCTTCAATTTTTGCACCGATCACAAGCACCTCTGCATTCTCTGCTGATACCGCTTCTTTCACTTGATTTACATATTCATTTCCATTAATCACTGACGCTTCATCAACATTACAAACATACATCACTGGCTTGGAGGTAATCAAATTAAACTGGTGAACAATTTCCTTTTCCTCTTCCGAAAAGTCCAAAGCCCGCACTGATACACTTTGTTCTAAGGCTTCTTTTATTTTCAAGGCCAATTCGTTTTCTTTCAAGGCATCCTTGTCACCTGATTTTATTATTCTGGAAATTGAAGTTATTTTTTTGTCAATCGACTCCAAATCTTTGAGCTGTAGCTCAATATCAATAATCTCCTTATCTCTAACCGGATCAATAGACCCATCGACATGAATTATATTCCCATCATCAAAACACCTTAACACGTGCAGAATAGCATCTGTTTCTCGAATATTTGCCAAGAACTTGTTTCCTAAACCTTCTCCTTTTGATGCACCTTTTACCAATCCTGCAATATCGAGTATTTCCATAGTAGTTGGAATAACCCGTTCAGGATTCACCAGACCTTCTAGTTTTTCCAAACGAGTATCAGGAACCGAAATTGTTCCAATATTGGGTTCAATCGTACAGAAAGGAAAGTTAGCAGATTGCGCTTTTGCATTAGATAAACAATTAAACAAGGTAGACTTCCCAACATTCGGTAAACCTACAATACCACACTTTAATGACATGACTATTTTTTTTGGATTTCAAAGATAGCAAAGAATGAATAAAAACATCTAAAGAATTGGGTGATATAAACAGATTAACAAATGATTCTTGTCGATTTAAATAAATTGGAAAGATTAATATTAATTTTAATGCTAAATCTATTTTAACAATAACATGCGCTACTTACTAATTTTTTCAGTCCTATTCGGAATTTGGAATACAATACAAGCTCAAACCAATGCCACAAATCAAAAAACAAATCATTCAGACTCTACAGTAATTCGTGAAATCTATAATAGGGCTCTTTCGGAGGGCAAAGCCTATGAAAACCTCAGATACTTATGTAAAGAAATTGGTGCCCGTGTTACCGGATCATCTGAAGCGCAAATGGCCATAGAATGGGGACAGAAAAAACTCGCAGATTACGAAATCAATGTTTCTCTTCAAGAAATTACAGTCCCACATTGGGAACGTGGAACAAAAGAGGCATTTTGGATCCGATCAGAAAATGGAGAATTAATCAAAATAAATGGACTGGCACTAGGAGGGTCTATCGGTACAAATGGAATATTGAGAGGAGAACTAATCGTATTCAATTCATTGGA
>JABJEE010000139.1 GCA_018665005.1 Flavobacteriales bacterium | reverse complement strand
TATGACGTAATCAAAAAATAAGCATGATTTGAAAACAAAAATTCCGGCACACTGTGTCGGAATTTTAACGTCTAATTAAATCTAAAGTTGATTTGTACTGCTTACTTTCCGATACAGAACTTACTGAAGATGCTACCTAAAAGATCGTCTGTAGAAATGTCTCCGGTAATGCTTCCTAAATCAAACATCGCTTGTCGAATGTCCATGGCGATAAAGTCACCTGTCGTTCCGTCGTTCAATCCGGAATTTGCCTTTTCAAGAGCTTCTGCTGTTTTGATTAATGCCTCATGGTGTCTAGCATTGGCAATAATGGTGTCGTTTTCAAGATCCATTTCGCCAAGAACGGCTTTGACCATTTCTGCTTTTAAAACATCAATGCCAAGGCCTTCTTTTGCACTTAAAACCACACCAACGTTAAGGTCCTCCTGAAGCAAATCACTTTTATTGGTCAACAAAATAATTTTTTTATCAGGATATGTATCCGTTAATTCATTGCTCCAAGACTGCGTATGAGAAAGGTTGTTTTTATCCGTAGCATCTGCAAGGCACAGCACAATTGATGCTTCTTTTATCTTTTGTTGAGAACGTTCAATCCCCATCGCCTCGATGCTCTGTATCGTTTCTCGAATGCCTGCTGTATCAATCAATCGAAACAAAATTCCCTCAATATTTAGGGTTTCTTCAATGACATCACGGGTCGTTCCCGCCTCATCACTGACAATCGCTCGATCTTCTCCTAAAAGCTGATTGAGCAGCGTACTTTTTCCTGTATTTGGGGCGCCAACAATGGCAACAGGTACACCATTTTTAAGTGCATTCCCCAATGCAAAAGAACCTGAAAGTCTTTTTACAGTGATTAATACTTTTGACACTAGCTCTTTAAGCTGTGTACGGTCCGCAAATTCCACATCCTCTTCTGAAAAATCCAGCTCCAATTCAATGAGAGAGGCAAAAGCGATTAATTCTTCTCTCAATATTTTTAAATCCGAAGAAAGGTTTCCTTTTAGCTGATTAAGGGCAATTCTATGGGCTTTTTTACTTTGTGCAGCAATTAAATCTGCAACAGCTTCAGCTTGAGAAAGGTCAAGCTTACCGTTTAAAAATGCCCGCTGAGTAAACTCTCCAGGGTTAGCCATTCGGCAACCAAGGCTCTGAAGTGTATCTAAGATTTGCTGCTGTACATAAGGGGATCCATGACAGGATATTTCAGCACTTTCCTCCCCCGTAAAGCTTTTTCCATGATGAAATACCGTCACCAACACCTCGTCGATATTCGAACCGTCAACGGCTTTTAACAGTCCAAAATGAACCGTGTGAGAGTCTACATTTGTCAAGGGTTTCGAAAAACAATTCGAAACAAGGGAAAGAGCCTCTGGTCCTGAAACCCGGAGTACAGCAATGGCTCCAATACCCCCTGCGGTAGCTCTTGCACAAATGGTATCTGTGGCTGAATTCATAGTGCAAAGCTACGAATTAAAGACGCTCTTAGAATGAAATAATTATGGATTAAAAATCAGTTCTTTAATTAACCCACCAGTTAATTGATCAAATTTTTTCTCGTCCATCTCACTTTTCGGAATTATTTTCCCAGCCTTTTCACTCAATAATAAATCAACCCACTTCAATGTTTTTGTTGATTTCTGGAATTTTTCTACCGTTTTTTCTTGGAGTTCTATATTAGATATTGCCATCACAGGAAAACGTATATTCTCATTGTCTATTGACCACACCAAATGTTCAAAAGTACAATCACTGTCCGATTCTCCATCTGTCGGATATAGACTCAAATAATACGAACCTATAGCATGTGCAGAAGGATTCGGAAAATCCCACCATTTCAAAACAACTTCATTTGGACGCTGTATAAATCCATTAACGTTGGCCCTAGCTTCAATCCACCGAAGGTGTAAATCCGCTTTTTGTTTCGCATCAAACAGCATTAAGTCAGATTCCTCTGGCGGGTAATTGAGCTGAACAATTGAATCAAACCATCCCTGAAAATCCATATTAGAACTAGGGTCTCTTACAAGAATTTCTTCATTTGTTGCTCCAAACATATCGACAATAAGAATGGTTTCGGGGCCACCGACAATGGTATCAAAATACTTCGTGCCAAAATTAAATTCCGAATATGATTCATTTTGAATAGAATAAATTCGATGACTTAAAGCGAAGTAAGAATCTTTAAGAGAAAACAGGGAATCATCTAAATGAGAATGATACCTTACCTCATCTTCAAGGTCAGGAGTTTCTTTACCATAAAGTTTAAGGTTTCGCATGTTTTCCCAAAGTTCTTTTGTTTCACTCTTATTCAATTGAACACCAATGCCTGTAGAAAATTCATTTGGAATTTTCATGGCTGCACTAATGTAGGGTTCATTAATGATTTCATTATTCGATACCCTTTGCTTGTGCTTGATGAAAAAGGCATTGTATTCCTGATCAATAAGAATGGCCTTGATGTTCTTAAATGAATAATACAAGTTATAATTGCTTTTGTAAATAAATCCAGATCCTCCCTGGCCGGCTTTAATCCACCTTTTTTCAAGATCGGCCTTTTGCATGTCGTCCAAAAGCATCAATTCAGATTCCTCTGGGGAAGTGTTCATTTGAACGATAGAATCAAACCATTCCTGAAAATTTTGATTTGAGCTTGGGTCTCGAACAAGTATTTCTTCATTTGTTGCTCCAAACATATCGACAATAAGAATACT
>JABJEE010000138.1 GCA_018665005.1 Flavobacteriales bacterium | reverse complement strand
TGGAGCTTCCTCCTTGGTTTCAGCTTTTGGAGCTTCTTCTGTGGCTTCAGCTTTTGGAGCTTCCTCCTTGGCTTCAGCTTTTGGAGCTTCCTCCTTGGCTTCAGCTTTTGGAGCTTCCTCTTTGGCTTCAACTTTTGGAGCTTCCTCTTTGGCTTCAGTTTTTGGAGTTTCCTCTTTAGCTTTCGCTTTTTCCGGATTGTCTTTTAAGAATTTTCGCTCCTCTAAACCTTCTTGTATGGCACTACAAACCTCATCCATAATCATTGAGATAGACTTACTCGCATCATCATTTGATGGAATAGGGAAATCAACAAGCTTAGGATTGGAATTCGTGTCAACCATAGCAAAAGTTGGTATGTTTAACCTTCGTGCTTCTGCTAACGCAATGTGTTCTTTAAGTATGTCAACGATGAAAATAGCTGCAGGCTGTCTCGTCATATCGGATATTGATCCAAAAGTTTTTTCGAGCTTTTCCCTTTGACGTGTTTTGAATAATTTCTCTCTTTTGTTTAAAGTATCCCAAGTTCCGTCAGATTTCATTTTATCTATTGTAGTCATTTTACGAATAGATTTTCTTGTGGTTTGGAAGTTCGTCAACATACCACCTGACCATCTTTCAGTCACAAAAGGCATGTTTATGTTCTTGATTTTATTGGCAACGATATCTTTTGCTTGCTTTTTGGTAGCAACGAAAAGTATTTTTTTTCCAGATTTAGCAATCTGTTTCATTGCGGCAGATGCTTGATCCAAGCACACAATGGTTTTATTTAAATCAATAATGTGGATCCCTTTTTTTTCTTCAAAAATGTAAGGGGCCATTGATGGATTCCACTTTCTCTTAAGGTGTCCGAAGTGTACACCTGCATCCAACATTTGGTCAAAAGATAATTTAGACATATATATTTATTTGTTTACGTTCCTAATTTTTCAGCGTGTAAGGGGGGCTCATGCCTATTACTTAAACGCTTGGATACTAAACCCTTCCAATAACGATTAACGTTTCGAGAATTGGAATTTTTTCCTTGCTTTTGGCTGACCTGGTTTCTTTCTTTCAACCATTCTTGGGTCTCTAGTCATCAATCCATCAACTTTTAAAGCGACTCTATTTTCAGCATCAATTTCTACCAAGGCTCTAGAGATACCTAATCTAATAGCCTCTACTTGGCCATTAATTCCACCACCACTAACATTCACACTCACATTATATTTTCCAACCGTATCAGTCAACACAAAGGGTTGAACTAGTTTTGATTGTAAAACATCAATTGGGAAAACTTCTTTAGCTTCTTTATTGTTCACTGTAATTTTCCCTTTTCCTTTTGAAAGGTATACTCGAGCAACAGCTGTTTTTCTTCTTCCTAATGTATTGATTACTTGCATAATATTTATTTGAGCGTGTCAAGATTTAGTGCTTCTGGTTTTTGAGCATCATGATTGTGATCATTACCAGCGTACACTTTTAAATTTCTAAATAATTGTCTTCCTAATGTGTTTTTCGGAAGCATTCCTTTAACTGCTTTTTCAATCAGTCTTTCAGGATGATTTTTCAATATTTGTTGAGCAGATGTGAATTTTTGACCTCCTGGGTAACCTGAATATCTTACGTATTCTTTGTTTTCCAATTTCGTACCTGAGAAAGAAACTTTTTCAGCATTAATAACGATTACATTGTCACCGCAATCTGCATGTGGAGTGTAACACGTCTTATGTTTACCTCTCAATACTTTTGCCACTTTACTTGACAATCTACCAACAGTTTGGTTCTCTGCATCAACGATAAACCATTTTTTATCAGCTGTTTCTTTGTTACCTGAAACCGTTTTATAACTTAATGTATCCACTTTATTCTATTTACAAGCTTTTTAAAAGCTTAAATTAGGGGTGCAAAGATACAATTAATACTTATATGAACAAACCAAATTAAAAAAAAATGAATTGATTTTATTTTTTCTTGAATGCATGAATCGCATTTCTTGTAAAATCACTCAATACCAGCCTTCCACTTATTTCAGCTCTTTGAGCTAATAACTGGTCCCAGTCTTCTGTTCCGGCCCAAAACACCTTCTTTAGTTCACGCATTGCTTCTGGATTAGACATTGACAATTTCTCTATTAGAGCATGAATTTTTTCATCCATTAATTCGGCGGTTTCAGATATACTCGAATACAATACTTTATTTTGTGCCCAAGCGGCACTTCGCCACTGTGTCGCGTCAATGGCCAATTCGCTCATTGCAGATACACCAATTTTTCGTTCGACTGCTGGTCCAACCACAAAAGGGCCAATTCCTACTGCAAGTTCTGATAGTTTGATTGCAGCATGTTCTGTGGCAAATGCATAATCGGCTGATGCAGCAATACCAACGCCTCCGCCAACAGCTTTTCCTTGAATTCGAGCAATAATTAATTTATCAGATGTTCTACAGGCATTAATTACTTTGGCAAATCCTGAGAAAAACAACTTGCCTTCATCTAAATTTTTTATGGCTATCAATTCGTCAAAGCTGGCACCGGCACAAAATGCTCGATCCCCAGCAGATTTGAGTAATATAACTTTACAATTCTTGTCGCTACTTAGCTCTGTTATGGTTAAGGCTAGCTTATTCAAAATATTTCCCGGAAGAGAATTACTAAGTGGGTGGCCAAATTCAATAATGCCAATTTGATTTTCTATTCGATGTACAACGTGCCCTTGTTCCATGTTATTTAAGACTAAAATTATCAGAACCAATTAAGTTTTGATCACAATAAATATTCACTTTATAATTTCCTTTAGACAAATTGCCATTTCTGATGTCGAAATAAATGGTCATGTCGATTGATTTGTTTTGATAATCAATACTCTTCTTTTCAGAATATGGAATTGTTCCATTCGTTGTTTCCAATTTATAACTTGACATATTTTGAAGGGTTTTGCCATTAGGCCCTACGATTTGCATAAACACTGATTTTTTTCCAGGGTTGGTAATTAAATTACCTGAGATTGTAAATGAAGATTGTAATTGAACGGCTTGCTTGGCACGTGTTGTAATCTTGTTTTTGACTACGGATCTCAATGCTCCAGAGTTAAAGCTATATGCTGTTAATTTCGCTCCAAGCTTTACTTTTTCTTCACTTGCTGCAGCAGCATCTTTGTATTGATCCCTTTCGGAGGTCCTTTGGTCAATGGTTTCGGTTTGTTCAGTAATTATCAAATCCTTTTGAAGATTCAGCGTATTTAATGAATCTATTTCATAGACATAGCCTTTCATTATTACCCGTAAAGTTTCGTTTTCTTCTTTCAATTTAGATATTTGAGAGGCAGAAAAATTCCTGCTTCTTTGCAATTTCTCTATTTTTTCAATTTGATTCTGAATTTTTAGTTTTTGAACGTTTAGGCTATCGGATTGAGATGCGTCTTTTAAAATAAGTTTGTCATACGTATCAAGCATATTCCTAAAGTCGGCTTTTAGGTCTTTTGACATGTCACCGACATATGCAGAAAGCATTTTATTCATTCCTTGTATGGTGTCCTGATAATTTTGAGTGGTATTTTCACATGCCGCAAGATTACCTCTCGAATCGGACCAGAGATAGGTCATTGTACCTAAACCGCCAATTAAAAATAAAATAGCAACTAAATATACTTTATTGTAGTTGCCTGTGCTTTGTTCTTCTTCCATAGGTTAAATTGTTTCGTAAAATTAACTATTTAATAATTGACATTTTGTTGAATCGTTACATCTCTAACAAATCGATTAATACTGTCTGTTCCGACTGCTGTAAATCGACTGTCCGAGCTAGCTGGGTATGGTCCTCCATGTTGCATTGGTTGGCAAACCGTAACCCCCGTAGGAACGTCATTTAAAATAACTCTTCCCGCTTTTTTGAATGCCAATTGAATAAGAGGATTGTTTAACAGATGGGCTTCATTATCACTGGAAAAAAAGGAACAGGTAAGTTGTCCCTCTATATCGCTTAAATAATTTTCCATCACCTTAAAATCATCATACATTACAAGTGCAACAAATGGGCCGAAAGTTTCTGATTTCAATAACGACCCCTTTCCAAACTCATTTTCATGAATGACCAATGCACAATTCGATACATGATTTTTTTCTTTTTTATTGCTTCGGATTAATCTTGAATTCTCATTTTCAATGGCCAATGTTTTTAATTCAAATTGTTCCGCCATATTTGGGTGAAGCATGACTCCTGAATCGAAGTTTGAAATATTGTTTTTCAAATTGGAACACAAGACATTTCCTTCAATTGAATTAGGAATGAAAATGATTCCGGGTTTCGTACAGAATTGCCCACGATCATTACATACAGAATGTGTAAGTTTCTCGGCTAAATCCGTTGATGAATCATTTTTTATGTCTAAAATGAAAATAGGGTTTATACTTCCCATTTCTGCAAATACTGGAATAGGATCTTTCCTCAAATTTACTTGTTTCATTATGGCTTCTCCTCCCAATTGACTTCCCGTATATCCAATACCTTTTATGGTCTTATGCTTGGCAATATATTTGGCGTGCTCATGACCCGAGTCAATAACATGAGTAAAGGTGCCTGATGGTAAGTTGCTATTGGTGATTGCTGATTTAACAGCATTAAATACTTCAATACTCGTTTTTAGGTGATATGGGTGCGATTTTAATATTACGGGACATCTTGCGGCCAAAGCAGCCACGCTATCTCCACCAATTGTGGAGTAAGCCAATGGGAAGTTACTTGCCCCCATTACCAGAATTGGTCCAATTGGTAATTTTTTCTTTGTGATTAGTTTTCTTCCTATCTGTTCACTTTGTTGGCATAGCATCTTCCAATCAGAAGATGAGATATGTTTGGCAAAAACAGACAATTGAAATAATGTACGCTCAAATTCTACTTCAAATCTGGATTTATTTAGTCCTGTTTCATCTAAATAGGCGGACGAAATTTTATTTTTTCTAGTAATTAATTGTGATTTGATTTCTAATAAAAAACTAGAAATCTTTTTAAAAGAAGTTGCGGACAATATTCCCTCTGCATCAGCGGCCAATTGAATTTTATTTTCCAATTCGGGTACCGTATCAGCACGAAAAACTTGAGGGTTAAAGCGATTCTTTAAAGGATTAAAAGTCTTAAAAGAATGTGGTTCGGACATACGAATTTAAGCCTCTGAGATCGAGTAAGAGTAGCTTTCCATGATTTGATTGGAAAGTATTTTTTTACAAGCTTGTTCAACACTTTTTTTTGCGTCATCTTCAGATTCAGCATCGACAAAAAGCCTTATGTGCTTTCCGATTCTCACTCCTTCAATTTCAGGAAGACCAACACTTCCCATTGAGTTGGAGACCGCTTTGCCTTGAGGGTCCAATAGTGCATCTAGAGGCATTACGTCGATTTCTGCTTTAAATTTCATTTTTTGAAGTTTTGAAATAGTGATATATTGAAATTATTAAATACAAAGTTATAATAATTGGAATTGCCATAACCTTGAAAACAAAAATTGTTATTACACTAATAATAATGAGTGCAAATTTAAGGTAATTCTCGATTTTATTTGGTCCTCCAAGTTTCATTGACATTAATGGCAGAGGAGCAATAAGTGCTATTGACAATACACAACAAATCCCTGCAAGTGTGTAACAATCAAATAAAAAGTGTACTAAATCTCCCTGTGTGTTCCAGTTCATCATGTGTTCGTGAAAGTAGAGCGGAAAGAAACAAATTATTATGGCATTTAATGGGGTGGGGACACCTATAAAGTTTTTAGATTGTTTGGAATCTACATTGAAATGCGCCAATCTAAATAAGGATAAAAAAGGTATGCTAAAAGCCGCAAATGGCAAGTATTTAATAGAAGCATTAAAGTTGTTAGGGAAATCATAAAAAAACGCCTGAACCCAATGAATGAATTGATTAAAGACGTAATAATTTTCGAAATAAATATTTGCTGCTCGTTTATCGAAATTCTCAAGAAGAAAGGGTTGCTCAATCCCAATTAAAATCATGAAAAACATTAAAAACCCTGGTGCCGCACCGAATGTGATTAAATCTGACAGAGAGTCCAGTTCTTTACCCATCTTGCTCTCCAATTTGAGGCTTCTTGCCACAAAACCATCTGCAAAATCAAATAATGCTCCCACGAAAATGGCATAAGCGGCCAAGTCCAATTGTCCAGCAAAACAAAAAGTGATGGATATTAGTCCACAAATCAAATTACAACTTGTAAGAATATTCGCCAGATTAAACATAGATATCTTTTTATATATTCAAAAATATTCCCATAAAACATCTGCTTTAAGTGATAAATCTTCACTACAAATAACACAATTTTTTATCAAATCTGTTGTTATATGACTAAATTAGTTCTATGGCAGGAAAAGCATTTTTATTAACCTGGTGCCTTTTTATCGTGCATCTTTCTCATTCTCAGGATTTAGCACCGAAATATTCTAATGAATTTTTATCTCTGGGAGTCGGTGCAGAAGCTTATGGTATGGGGAATGCTGTAGTCGCGCAGAGTAATGACGTTAATTCCATTTATTGGAATCCTGCAGGTCTTGTTGGTGTTGAAAAATGGGCTGAAGCTTCTTTTATGCATTCAGAATATTTTGCTGGTATAGCGAAGTACGATTATTTTGCTCTGGCTCATTCGATAGATGAGAATAGCTCACTAGCAGTTGGATTTATTAGGTTCGGAGTTGATGACATACCCAATACAACTCAACTTATAGATAATAATGGTGTCATTAATTATGATAATGTCAGTTCATTTTCTGCGGGTGACTATGCTTTTTTGGGAAGTTATGCGCGCAAGTTGAAACCTGCTGGCTTGAGTATTGGAGGAACAGCTAAGGTGGTATACAGAAAAGTTGGAGATTTTGCTAAATCTTGGGGTTTTGGTTTGGATGCGGGATTGAGATATAAAATGAATAAGAATTTTTCATTTGGCTTGCTGGCAAGAGACGTTTCCTCGACTTTTAATGCTTGGGTATTTACTTTAGATGAGCAAACTAAAAATGTTTTTCTTCAAACGGGTAATGAAATACCAGAAAACGGATTGGAGCTTACATTGCCACGATTTATTTTGGCTGCGAGTACGCAATTTGATATTGGAAAAAAAGGAATTTATTTGGGAGGTGAAATTGATATGGATGTTACCACTGATGGTAAGCGGAATACATTATTAAAAATGAATCCTTTTTCAATAGATCCTCATATGGGAATTAAGGCAGGTTTTAGGCAACTGTTTCAGGTAAGAGGAGGTCTATCTAATATACAACAGTTTTCGAACCTTGACGATACAAAATATTGGGGTATACAACCAAACCTAGGCCTGGGTGTTTCTTTTAAAGGGTTTTCTCTTGATTATGCCTTTACAAGATTAGGTGCTAGTGAGGCCAATTATTATACACATATTTTTTCCATAAAGTTGAGGTTAGACAAACCGAAAAATGCCGAAAAATGAAAAACCTTTTAGGTCTAATCTGTATTATTTTATGTTTTTCTGAAGTAGAAGGTCAGACCTATGGCAACGAGTGGGTATCATATGATCAGAAATATTATTCTTTTCCCATAGTTGAAGATGGTGTTTACAAGATTGATTACAATACACTTGTAAATTCAGGAATACCCTTAGCTTCAATTGATACAGACCATTTCCAAATGTTTGGAAGAGAACGTCAGGTTCCTCTGTATATTTCTGACGGAGGTGATAATTCGCTCGATAATGGTGATTACATTTACTTCTATGCCCAAAAAAACGATTCATGGCTCGATTCAACATTATATGATGAACCGTCGTGGATAGGAAATCCTAAATACAGTTTATACAATGATACTATTCAGTATTTTTTAACCTGGAATCAGCTTGGGGTAAACAGTAGGTATATCGTTGAGTCAGATGTTAATTTTGATGATTATAGCGCAGTTCCTTATATTATAGACGAAGTATCTTCCTTCTATTACAATCAATATAACGAGGGACTCAAATCTTCTAATGCTTCTAGTTCTTTTTTTGTTTCGGGTGAAGGATGGGGAATCACACGAAGAAATCTCGGTTACGTTTGGAATTTTAGCGGAATAGAATTTGAAAACATCTATCAGAGTAATGACTCACCCAATATAACGTATAATTCTGTTCTTGTTGGTTCATCTAATGCGGCAATACCTTCTGGTGCTGGAGGAAACCACCATACAAGGCAAACGATTGGAAATTCAAATTATACGCTTGTAGATTCAGTTTTTTCAGGTTACAAAGGGATATTTTCTTCTGTTTCATTTCCCTCTGACATTATCGGTAGTGATGGCTCTTCTAATTTCAAAGTGAGTATTGTGAATGATTTAGGTCTTGCCACGGATTATCAATCTATCAATTATGTCTCATTCAAGTATCCGAGAAAAACAGATTACAACGGAGAGTCTGGATTTGATTTTGAGGCCATTTACAACGATTTAGAGTCAAAATCAAGAATTGATATTAATGGCTCGAATTTAACAAACCCCGTTGCCTTTTCATTGGGTTTAACTCCTCGTAAAATACCAATTATAGCCCATTTAGGTGGGTATAGTTTATTATTACCGAATTCCGCTGACTTTTCTGAAACAAGAGTGGTCATTGAAAGCGAGAATGATATCATTAGTATCAATCAACTAAGAGCGGTAAATGATGATGGGTTTTTCACTGATTTCACGGCAATTCCAAATATTGATAATGCTCTTTTGTTCATATATAATGATATTTTAAAGTCAGTTGTTGATCCATACGTGAGTCATCGAACCTCTGCAATAGGTGGGGGATATAATGTAATAATGGCTGAAGTAAAAGAATTGTATCAGCAATACGGAGGTGGTATACCAAAACACATTAATGGTATTAGACGATTTGCTCATCAAATGTATGATGTCTCTCAACAAAAGCCAGTTGGTATGTTTTTAATTGGTAAGGGAATTAGAGAAGCAAATGTAACTTCTTCAACAAGTATTGGTCCTGGGACAAGGGCAAATATAAGCTCTTATCAAAACTCATTGATTCCTTCATTTGGCCAACCCTCTTGTGATGCATGTATAACTTCTAATTTACCGGGAACAAATAAATATACTCCTCTAATTCCAACGGGTAGAATTTCTGCTAGAACGCCGAACGAACTGCAAATTTATTTGAATAAAATCATTGAGTTTGACAATCAACAAAATCAGGAAGATGTGTATTCGACAAATACAAAAGATTGGCAAAAACAAATCCTTCATTTTTCTGGTGGAACTGAATCGGCTGAGCAAGTCCTCTTGCAAAATTTTTTAAATGGAATGGCAGAAACTGCAGAAGGAGATTTTTTTGCTGGTAACGTTGGACTGGTGGCAAAAGAAAATAACAATCCCATTAATCCAAATGAATTAGATGAGATTAAAAATAGAATTTCAGATGGTGTTTCTTTAATGAATTTTTTCGGTCATTTTACCACCTCGAGTAGTGGGTTTGATATCAATTTAGACGAGCCATCTACATGGAATAACCAGGGAAAATACCCTGTGTTAATCGCAAACTCTTGTTACAATGGAAATATTTTTCACAATTCTTTTTCTAATTCTGAATCATTTGTACTTACTCCTGATGCCGGGGTTATTGCTTATTTAGGAACGCTGAACTATGGGTTTATTGGGCCTCTTAATTCGTACTCAGATCAATTTTATAAAGAATTCAGTCAGAATAACTACGGAGGAACTATTGGTAGCCATATCAAAAACACAATTCTGGCTGGAGTTACGGATCTTAATAATCTTCAATCAGAATCTACCTACACACAAATGACGCTTCATGGAGACCCTATGATAAAGCTTAATTATCATAATTTACCCGAAATTGAATTGACAGATTCTCGTATTTCTTTTGGACCTGAAAATATTTCTTTGGCCACAGATTCTATTGAAATCAAAATCAAATTGAGAAATCTTGGAAAATCAATAACTGAAAACTTTAATGTGACTATTGAACGTGATTTCCCGAACAGCACAATTGATTCAATTTATATTATCAATGTAGAGGGTTTGAATTATGAAAAAAATCTTCAAATCAAGATACCGCTTCAGTCGAGTATAGGAATTGGACTTAATAAGTTCACCATAAAGGTCGATAGACCAGACTATATTCAAGAACAATATGATGAACTAATTAACAATCAGTCGGTTAAGAATTTTTTAATCAGTGTAGATGGTATAGAGCCCGTTTGGCCAGAAAATTTTGCCGTTGTTCCATCAGACACCATTATTCTCAGAGCATCTACGATAAATCCATTGGCCGGCGTTCAAAGTTATAAATTTGAAATAGATACAACTCAAGATTTTTCTAGTCCATTCACGAAGTTTATTTTACGAAATTCATCAGGTGGAGTTCTTTCAGCTGAAACTAACGATTGGGTTAATAGTTCTACTTTAAATGAGGAGCCTCTTCTCCTTGAGGATAGTATGGTCTATTTTTGGCGGGTTGTTTTGGTGGATAATGAGATGAATTGGAAGACAAGATCATTTCAATACATCAAGAATAAACGTGGTTGGGGGCAAGATGTGTTCGGTCAGTTTCAATCAAACTCTTACATTGGGATTTCTTTAAATGAAAACAATCAATTTAGGGATTTTGAGCCAATCCAATCTCAAATATCTTGTTTTGTTACATCATCACTA
>JABJEE010000137.1 GCA_018665005.1 Flavobacteriales bacterium | reverse complement strand
TCAAATGAAAATACACCTTGTTTATTTTTGTGTACAAATACGGTCTAACAACAAGGCTATCACTATTGTCGCTAAACGGAACCATTTGCTCATTAAACTTCATGTTTAATGTGACACTCATTGTTTTATAAGATGTATCAGCTACAAAATCGATACTTGATGCTGAGTATTTATAGTACGCATGATTTCGTCTATCCTTTGCAAAATCTTGTCTGTGAGCATCAAGGATATCCACATCAAAAGGACGACCAATTAGTGGATGTTCTCCTCCATCGTCTAGCCTATTCCTTAAATAAACCGAATGATTTCTCATCATCAAAGGATCTCCTGAATAAAAAACAGAATCAATTTTAAAAACAGATCCCAAAACCAGTTCATAGAGGACATCAGCCTTTCTGTTTGAGCTATCATAAACTACCGTGCTAATGAGTTTTGGAATATAATAACCGCGTTTTCTGAGGTAATTATTGATTTGCACACTTGCTTTATTAAAAGTCGTAGAGTCAAAAACCTTTGGGTCTTCTCCAAATTTATACTTCATTCGTTCCCTAAAAAGAAGATCATTGTTGACCGAGTCTTTAATTATTTTCTCGGTATAAAAATCTTTACCCTTTCGTTTTGCCCTTTCAATTCTCTTTTGATTGATTCTTGAATATTTATCCTTTTTCTTTTGAAGCTTTAACTTGAATTTTTGATTGACCTTTATGCGCTTCTCCGTAAGTTTAGCAGAATCAATAGCGTTATATACTCGAAGCTTCAATCTTAACCCTAAAATCCTTTGATTTGGCTTCAACTTCAATATATCAGTCAAATCATCCTTGAAGGGTACTTTTTCTTGAACAATAATTTTATTCGAGTTCATTAAAAAATATCCTTCAGGAACATTTTTTGTTATGTTGCATGATGTAACACATATAGAAATACATATCACACAAAACCAAAGTTTATTTATCTTCACCATTAGAACAGTACAAAAATAATTATAATCAGGTGGAAAAAATCTCAATTCAAAAGTTAAAGTGGATAAAAAGTCTACAATTGAAAAAGAACCGTGATAAAGAGGACTGTTTTATTATTGAAGGAGAGAAGATCGGAAAAGAATGTATGCGTTCAATACCTGATGATATTGGCCTCATTGGATGTATTGCTGAGGTCGAAAATCTTGTTCCCAAAAACCTTCGTGACAGGAGCTTCATTTTATCATCAAAAGAATTTGAAAGAGTGAGTCGGCTTAAAACACCAAACAAGCTGCTTATTGTAATAAATAAACCCTCGATCATTTCATTTAATTCAGAGAAGAAGTTTCTTATTCTTGAAAATATTCAAGATCCTGGAAATTTGGGCACTATAATAAGAACGGCTGATTGGTTTGGAATAGAACAAATTGTTTGCTCACCAGAATGTGCTGATGTTTTCAATTCAAAAACACTTCAAGCTTCCATGGGAAGCTTTTTGAGGGTTACAGTCCATTACAAAGAACTTACTTCATTTCTTGAACATACAGAGTATAATGTAACAGGTGCTCTTCTTGATGGCGAGCCATTAAAAGACGATAGCATGAAAAAATCAAATGCGATTATGCTTGGTAATGAAGGTAAAGGAATATCTAAGTCTTTGGAAAAATTCTGCAATAATCCGGTCAAAATACCAGGCCATGGCGGAGCAGAATCTTTAAACGTTTCCGTTGCTGCTTCAATTCTTATGTACGAATGGACAAAAAAATGAAAATCATAGTACGTCTTTAAAAGAAAGACTGTATTTTTGCAACTTGCCAAATAGAATAGTTGAATGATTGATATTGATTTATATAAAGCCAAAAAGCTTTACCCTTTTCAAGAACAAACCGTTACCACCATCCTAAATGAACTCGACGATAATGGTGTTGATTTCAATCTATTATATCAGCTTCCTACTGGAGGAGGTAAAACCGTTATTTTTTCTGAAATTGCAAAACAATACATTGCAAGAACCAAAAAGAAAATCTTAATCTTAACCCATAGAATTGAGCTTTCTGTTCAAACTTCAAAGCAGCTTTCAGCCATAAGCGTTACCAATAAAATCATTAATTCTGAAGTTAAAGAACTTCCTAATCAGGATGAATACCAATGCTTCATTGCCATGGTCGAAACCTTACACAATCGACTTAATGATGACGGCAATTTCATTAAAGATGTTGGACTTGTTATCGTGGATGAAGCACATTACAATAGTTTTAGAAAGATATTTCAATATTATCTAAATTGTAATATTCTTGGGGTTACCGCAACACCATTAAGCAGCAACAAAGCACTCCCTCTTAAGGACAATTACAACAAACTTTTGGTGGGAGAATCTATTTCAGGGCTTATTGAAAAAGGATACCTTTCAAATGCGGATACGTTTAGTTATGACGTCAATCTACACGGTTTAAAAATTGGGACCAACGGAGACTTCACCATTACCAGCTCAGATACGCTATACAGTAATTATTTTATGCAAGAGAAACTCATCTTTGCATATGAAGAAGTTTCCTTAGGACAAAAGACACTTATATTTAATGCTGGAATCGAAACCTCGATTAGGGTATACGAGTCATTTAAAAAGCTTAAATACAACATTCGCCATCTGGACTCTACCTTTAGTGATAAAGACCGAAAAGAAATTTTAGCTTGGTTCAAAACTACGCCTAATGCGATTTTAACATCAGTAGGAATCCTTACCACTGGGTTTGATGAACCAACAGTGAAAACAATAATTATAAATCGAGCAACTCGATCCCTCACTTTATATCATCAGATGATTGGTAGAGGATCTAGAAGACTTCCTGACAAAAATCAGTTCCAAGTAATTGATCTAGGAAACAATGTGAGGCGCTTTGGTCTTTGGCAAGATTATATCAATTGGCAGGATGCTTTTAAATTTCCTGATCGATTTTTAGAATCAAGAATTACAGAGATTGAAGACATGGAGTTCGAGGTAGATTATGAATTCCCTAAAGGATATGACAAATTCATGGATACTGAGAAATTGGAGTCCTTTAATATAAAAGAAAGGTATCATCTTCATATTGACAATGGGCAAAAAGGCAAAAAAGCAGTTGAAGAATCCTTGGAAAATCATTTTAGTGTCATTTTAGCTGCTGCAAAAGACATGGATCATGGATTCGAAATACTTAATTTTCTGCAAGATCATATTGAACATCGCTTAAAGCATTACACAAAATGTATTTCAAAAAGTACTGATAATTATTTTAAGTACTTACTAGAAACCTATAACCGACAATTGTCTCAGAAAATCAGAACACATATAAATGCATCCTAATGTATTTTGCGAAAAATAGCTTAATTTTAAGGTTATGACTAAGCTTATTTTTATTGTTATTTTTATTTCGACATCCCTACTCTCATTCGGTCAAAAAGAAAAACTCAAAGCCTATATTGATGTTAAAGATTTTTATCACCCTGAGACGGGAAGCTATGCAGAAATCGAGCTTCAGTTTGCCATACAGTCAGCCTCTCTAAAAACGATAGGTGATTCGGCTTTTCAAGCATCCATTGCCATCTATTTTGATATCTTATCAAAAAACTCAATTATAAAATCCGACGCCTACATCCTCAATTCACCTCTCTACCAGATTAAGGATAGTTTGATTGAAGATTTCTATGAAATTAAAAGATACAGCTTAGAACCAGGTAAATACGAACTGAAAGTTCGGATTAAAGATTTAAATGCAGAAAATGCAGAAGACGTAAGTGGATCTCAAACATTTACCATAAACGATCCGAAAGGTGAAATCACCATTTCTAATATTCTTCCAGCTGAATACGTAATAAAGTCAGATGAAGAAAGTGTTTTTCAAAGGTCGGGACTTCATATCATTCCGATGTTTTCCAATTTCTTTTCTTCAAGAACCAATACGATACCTGTATACTGTGAATTGTATAATACCGGTGTGAATAATGATTCTATACTTGGATTAATGTATAGAATAATGAATTCAAAAAACTATGTTGAGATGGAGGAATACACGACAATCAGTCGCTTTATTACATCTCCGTTTATTCCCAAGTTTAAAGCAATTAATATTGAGCTACTTACCTCTGGAAGTTATTTATTAGAAATTTGTGTAGTAAATAAAGATTTCGAAATTTTGGCAAGTACTTCGTATGCGTTTGAAAGAGATAACGATATGACAGAAATTTTAAATTCAGAAAATATTATTTTGAATCCTGCCTTTCAGGAATCCATAGCTGAAGACAGTATCATATACTATTTAGAGAGTCTAATCCCTATTTCGAAACCGGCGGAAGTAAAAAACATAGTGTCCACAATAAAAACAAAAAACAAAGATAAATGCAGGAAACACATTCAAGCTTTTTGGGTAAAAACTTCACCAAGTAATAGTTATGAGGCATGGGTGAAATATAAAAAACAAGTTGATTTCGTTGAAAAGGTGTACGGAAACAATTTTCAAGAAGGATTCGAAACCGATCGCGGACGCGTATATTTACAATATGGTGCACCGAGCAATATTGTTGCCCGTGAAGCATCTCCAAGTGAATACCCATACGAAATATGGACGTTTAACAAGATTGGCGTTTTTAGCAACAAGCGTTTTGTTTTCTACAACCCGGATTTGGTAAATCGTGCATATCGACTTTTACATTCAGACATGATTGGGGAGCTTAAAAATAATTCATGGCCCCAAATACTTTCAAAAAGAAATACCGTAAACGGAAACATTGACAATCCCAATCAAAACAATGTGGACCATTGGGGAGGTAACTCAAATGAATATTTTCGACAATATTAATATCTGTGAACTTAGCAATCGTTATCTTAAATTATAATGGGAGAATTCATCTCGAAAATTATATTGAAAATATTATATCCCATTCAAAAGGGTATGACCTTATAATAGCCGATAATGCAAGTACTGATGATTCAGTGGCATACATAAAACAATTCAAAGAAATCCAACTCATAGAAATAAGCTCAAACTTAGGTTTTGCAGGAGGATATAATGAGGCGTTAAATAGAATTAAAGGAACATATGACTATTACCTATTATTAAATAGCGATGTTGAAGTTTCAGAAAACTGGATTGCTCCGTTAGTTGCAGCCATGGATGATGAACAGGTAGCCGCCTGTCAACCCAAAATAAAGAGTCTTCAGCGAAAAGAGTTCTTTGAACATGCAGGAGCTTCAGGTGGATATGTCGATAAAAATTACTTCCCTTTTTGTAGAGGTAGAATATTCGGAGAGTTAGAGAAAGATGATGGACAATACGACGGTTCTCAATACATCACTTGGACCTCTGGTGCTGCCATGCTGATAAGGTCAGATCTTTTCCACCATGTTGATGGTTTCGATGCTGATTTCTTTGCTCATATGGAAGAAATAGACTTGTGCATAAGATTGGGGCATCAAGGTCATCAATTCAAAGTGGTTCCAAAAAGCGTTGTGTACCATCTTGGAGGAGGAACGCTCCCATACAATTCTCCGCAAAAGATTTATCTCAACTTTAGGAATAGCTTATTCATGATTGCTAAAAATCATAAGGGGATCTTGTTACCCATGCTTTTTAAAAGAATGCTTATCGATGCCATTGCCGCCTATAAATTCTTGTTTGAAGGCAAATTCCTATTTTTTTGGAAAGTATTTCTTGCTCACATGGCTTTATACAAGAACCTTGGAACCCTACTTAAGAAAAGAGCTCAACTAAAGAAAGACCGTACCCCTATACTTAAATATCACGGTAATATTTTAACTTCTTTTTTTATAGAAAGAAGAAAAACCTTTTCTAAACTCAATAAACGATTGATCAAATCATGAAAATACTTTTAAGCCTTTTCATTATTCTATGCTTGGCTATCCAAGGGAACGCTCAAGGCGTTAAAAGTCTTCAAAAGGCAAGTGATAAGGCTCAACAAATCATGAAGCCCAAAAATGAAATTCTGATTCAATCTCCTGTAAGCTTGGTAAATCCTTTCGTTGGAACCGGTGGTCATGGCCATACTTTCCCAGGAGCCACTGCTCCATTTGGCATGATCCAATTAAGTCCAGATACGCGACATGAGGGTTGGGATGGTTGTTCGGGCTATCATTATTCTGATTCTGTTATTTATGGGTTTAGCCATACCCATTTGAGCGGGACAGGCGTGCCTGACTACTGTGATCTTTTAATTGTTCCGCAAAGTGGCAAAAAAGCAAAAGTCGTTCCTGGATATGAAAATGAAAAAGGTTTCGGCTCAAGGTTTTCTCACAGTACTGAAAAAGCGTCACCGGGTTATTATGAGGTGTTTCTCGAGGATGATGGCATAAAAGCTCAAATGACAACAAGTGAACGGGCAGGAATTCATCAATACACGTTTACAAGAGAAAAAGACAAGAAATTCATCCTTATTGATTTTGACCACAGAGACGACCTCCTTTTTGCTGAATACATTCTTGATGGAAAAAAACATATCTCTGGGCAGAGAACTTCAAAGAGCTGGGCAGATGAACAACACTTCTATTTCGACCTTGAATTCTCTATCGAACCGTCGAAAATTATTCGAGTTAAAAACAAACATGGACACAAGCTATTGATCCAATTTCCAAAAGAAACCAAAACACTTTCTATAGCCATTGGCATTTCACAAGTAGATGAAGCAGGTGCCTTAAAAAACAGAACAACAGAACTCGATAACTTTAATTTTTCAAAAACGAAAGCCAACACCAATTCCCTATGGAATAAGGAGCTCTCTAAAATAAAAATCAGCAATGAAGACAAAAAGAAAGCTTCAATATTCTACACCGCACTCTACCATTGTTTTATCGCTCCTAACCTAGCCAGCGATGTTGATGGTCGATACCGTGGTCATGACCAAAAGATACACGAGCTTGATGAAGGAGAACATCACTATACCGTATTCTCACTTTGGGACACCTACAGGACCCTTCATCCACTCTTCACGCTGATACAACCGGAACGAACAGAAGAATTTATCCGAACCATGCTCCGCATGTATGATGAAGAAAAAGATCTCCCAGTATGGGAGTTGGCCGCTTGTGAAACAGAATGTATGATTGGTTATCATTCCGTATCTGTAATCGCCGATGCCTTTCTTAAGGGATACAATGATTTTGACACAACGAAAGCACTAAACGCTATGGTTTACACGAGTAAATTAGATGAGTGGGCCAAAAAAGAATATGCACTGCAAGGATTTATTAGCTCGGATCAAGAAGCAGAATCTGTATCTAAGACATTAGAGTATGCCTATGATGACTTTTGTATTGCTCAAATGGCTAAGAAAATGGAACGAATCGATATATTCGAAGAATTTGACAAACGTAGCTTAAACTTCGTGAACCTTTACGATCCATCTACAAAATTCATGAGAGCAAGACGCGGAGCACAGTGGTTCGGTCCATTCAATCCAATAGAGGTCAATTTCAATTATACAGAGGCCAATAGCTGGCAATACTCCTTATATGCACCTCATAACGTTCCGGTGCTTGCTGGTCTTATGGGCGGCAAGGATTCTTTAGAAACTTGGTTGGATCGACTGTTTGCAGCAGAATCTGACTTGATAGGTAGACACCAAGTAGACATTACAGGGCTAATTGGTCAATACGCGCATGGGAACGAACCATCTCATCACATGGCTTATTTATACAACTATACGAATGCATCAGAAAAAACTCAGTTATACGTGGATCAAATCCTAAATGAGCTGTACACCATTCAACCAGACGGCTTATCGGGCAACGAGGATTGTGGACAAATGAGTGCATGGTATGTGATGAGCACATTAGGCCTCTACCCTATTGCTCCCGGAAATACAAACTACCAAATAGGACGACCACTCTTTAAAAAAGCAGAAATTAAATTACCCAAAAGGAAAAAACTTTCCATCGAAGCTCCCAATAATTCGGTATCAGCTAAATATGTCAACGAGGTTTCATTCAATACTTCAAAAGTAAATGACACGGAAATCGACCACAATCAAATCAAAAAAGGAGGATTGCTATTATTCGAAATGTCAGAGGAACCAATTTCGAAACAGCAATCAAACCATGAAAGTACAGATGGCCTTTTAAAAACGGACTTTGTACCAACCCCTTTTATTGCAACTGAACAGCGGATTTTTGAAGATTCGATTGTGATTAAAATTGGAAGCAACAAGATAAATAATCTAAAACAGAGGCTTTATTTCTCTATCAATAATGGATTGTGGCAAGATTATACTAAGCCCTTCACGATATATGAAACAAGCACAGTTTCAGTAAAATCATCTCGGTTTCCGAACATTTCAGATATACCTCACAATGTAAAAATCGCACCATACTGGAGCCCTGTTGTGAAGAGCCTCTTCAGCAAGAGAGATCCGAGTGTAAGCCTGAAACTTGAAACCCAATACGCAAATCAATATGCAGCATCAGGACCGAATACGTTGATTGACGGCGTTCGAGGAGGTGCAGACTTCAGAACAGGAGATTGGCAAGGGTATTTCGGAAAAGACCTTCACGCTATTGTGAGTTTCGATGAAGCTAGAGAATTATCCTCCATTGGTATATCTTGCATTAGAGACATTAAATCATGGATCTTTTACCCAGAAAGGATTGGAATGAGCTATTCACTCGATGGCATCAATTACACAAAACTTCCTGATTTAAATTATTCTGAGGCTACATCGAAAGATTACGAACCGAAAATAAAAGTTTGTATTCAGGAATTAAAGAAACCCACCAAAGTAAAATACATCAAGTACACTGTATACAATCCTGGGAAATGCCCAGAATGGCATCTAGGAAACGGAAACGATTCTTGGATTTTCCTTGATGAGTTAATCTTTGAATAGCACTAGCTCATCCCTCCATTTACATTGATTACTTGTCCTGTAATATAATCTGCTTTTTCGTTTAAAAGAAAAGATACCGAATGCGTAATATTTTCAGAATTCCCTAAAGTTTTTGCTGGGATGGATTCAAGAATATCAGTAAGAAATTGATCTGAAACTTCAGAAATCATGCCTTTATCCATATATCCTGGCGAGATACAATTGACGGTTACTCCTGAGGTGGCCAACTCAGAGGCCATTGTTCTAGTCAAACCAAGTAAGGCGCTTTTACTAGCTGAATATGCTGAAGTACCTACGACCCCTTTCTGAGCTACTATTGATGAAAAAAACACAATTCTACCAAACTTGTTTTTTCGCATTTCAGGTATAAATAATTGAGCCAACCTGAATGGTGTATTCAAATTCAAATCAAAAACTTTATCCCATTGTTCTTTATTGATCTTCCAGCTAATTTGTGAGCTTGAAATGCCAACACAGTTGATCACACTGTCTACTGCACCAATCTCTTCTTTGAGTGTGTCATAATCGACGTCATTTAAAAAATCTACTTCAACAACTTTTGTCTGATTAGAAAACTTTCTTGTCAGGGAATCTAATTTAGATTTGTTTTTATTACATAACATAATTACAAAAAAACCATCATTTAGTAGACTTCTTGAAATTTCAATACCTAAGCCCCCTGATGCACCACTCACTAGAACTCTCCTCATTGTATACCGATTTTACTATTTACTAAACGTCGCAATGGCCAAAAAGCAGCATTGTATTTCAAAATTAGATATTTCCTGTCTATTGCACCAAACTTTTTATTAAATAAGGCCAGTCCCTCATCATTGGATCCTCCAAAATCCAATGATTGATATTCATTAGTATGATCTTTAATAACAGAATCAAAAATTGCCTGCATGGCTCCAATATTTCTACCCTTCGAATTTACAATGCCTTTGAGGTATAACAATTTTCCATCTTGACGAATAAAACAACAAATTGCTACCAATTCTCCATTAAGCCTAACCCCTCTCAAAATAGACGCGTTAATGGAATGAGCATTCATCATAAGATTACTTAAACGAAAATATGCCTCATCATCTATATGTGAAAACTGTTTTCCTTTGAGTTCACGAAACATTTTAATTAAAACCTCCGAATCCTGCTCGTCTGTTAATTCAGCTTTAGATTTAATGAAATCACGTAAGCTTCTTTTGACATTTTGAGAATACATTTTATAAACTGATTCATAATCCTGATTTAAAGGGAGTAATTGATGAATTGAGTGTTCTATAATGTGATTTTTGTCATTCACATTAACATCCATAGCTAAGCTAAAAAAAGACGTTTCATCCTTCAGTTTATTTAATAATTCTTGAAATTTACTTTCATCACCTAATACAGAACATTCTCTAATAAATAAGGGCTGTAAGCAATATTTAAGTCCGTACTTCCTAGAAATAAAAACAGGCAAACAGGCCTGATAATCATTCAAGACCAAAGCCTTCCAGTCAGGCATAACCGCATCTAAATACCACCTCGACATGAAGATGGAATTTTCACTTTTTTGAACAAGGGAATCCCATTTTACTTCAGAAATATCTTTTCTTGAAACAATTCTTATTTCTCGAGATCCTTCAGGCATACGATTTCATGTTTCTTTGATACTTTATTTAACAACTTATCTAAATAATTTAATGAGAATGGCGTACAAGCTTTAGGATGCCCTATTACTACTAGATTTTTATCACCTCGCTTAACTGCTTTATTTATGGCCTTTTCAATTTGTGTAACGAAATAACCGTCAGCACTCACGCACAACAAGTTTTTCTTCAATAAAAAATCTTTTTTAGAACCTCCACCTTTCGCAGGAAAACCATTTCCAATTGGTTTGTGTTTCGAGGGCTTCAATCTTCCAAGAACAAACAATCTCCAAAAAAACAAAGGGTGGTAAACTTGAGATGAAATCGGAAACTGCGTAAATACACCCTGGTCATTTTCAACACATACGTTATCTGAAAAACGCCAATGATCCTTATTAGGAACCTTTGTAAAATCGTAGTAATATGGCCGATTTGTATTTTTACCTCCAGGGAATACAGAAGATTCAATATTTAAGGCATTGCGTTTCATGGATTCTTGAATGTCTTTAAAAGGCTGAATACACCATCCCCCGGCCCGATAAGAAATAATCTCTTGATTGACATAGGATTGCAAGACCTTATAATATTCATCGAAAATCAATGAAACTCCCGCAGAATTAAAATCTGATAGCTTATATCGACTCAAGTCGAACTTCCATCCATCATTCCATTTGGCATCTTCCCAATGCGGGTGTATGTGCAAACCGGTTTCGTGGCCATCATTATCCCATCCCTTTAGTTGTTCTCGGAGTATCCTTAAATCTGAAGAGAACGCTTCAATCTCTCCCCCTCTGACAAGCATCCCTGTATCAACAAAGAATGTGAATTTTGAATTATATCGCTTGGAAATCTCCAACAGTCGATTGGTTGGCTCAATCATACAGCGATTTACTGATCCACTTTTGTGACCAAAAAACATTTCATAATCCCATGTAAATGCTATCTTCAAAACTAACCTTTAGGTGTATACATTGTGATCTTCTCGCTCTTGTACTTTTCAAGCATTAAATCTAACATTTTCTTTGCATCAAATAGATAGCTTTCTGCATTTCCAATTTTTACTTTTTCACAAACACCATGATCTATAAACATTGGAATCAAATCATTACACTTTCTTTTTTTAGAAAATACGGGATTGTGCGCTTTTGTAAAAACCGTATGAACTACGCCTTTCTCATCCTTAATCTTAACCCGAAAATCACTAGAAGCATAAACGGGGAAATGGAAATCAACACTGTCCTCTAAAATATGCAAGCTTGTGCCGGCATTATCCAGATCTACTCCCAAATAGAGAATTTTGCCATTAAGTTCAGTTAATCGATGAAAAGGAGAACGCTTAGTGTAAGGAGAGACTTCTCCAAAATGTCCTTCCGTTAGATATCTGGCATTTTTACCATAAGCACAAACCGGTTCTAAATAATTTAAGCTTCTTCGAACACCATCTCTTTTGCGAAAATTCTCCGTAATAGAACCTAAAACAGATGGAGTGTTCTTGACATCAAAGACCTCATCTTTTTTCACGAAATCGATTTGAAGCAAACCATTTGCGCTAGACGGCATTAATAAATCTCCCTCATGGCTAATAATCTCTAGCAACGAATCCACAACATCCACTGCCCCATTTTCGACAAATCCAATTTTACTTAAACTAGAATGCACTAATAAGGAATCTCCAGGCCTAATGCCTATCTCATAAAAACAATTATAAAGATCTTTCTTATTGAGGCCCTGTCCTCTTTGTTTCTGAAATGCAATCTTCCTATTGATTCTATTTTTCTTGTTCGATCTATAAAATTGAATCAAAAAGTCAGGCAATAAAAAACGAAAAATTGTTTTGATCTTGGACATAAAACCTTAACGATTGTAAGCTATCATTATTTTATGCTTTGCATAATAATGATTACAAAGGTAAATCTAATCGAATTTTAGCATAAGACTGAAAAAACCATTAATTTTATCCGGAAAAGCTTTTAAAAATGAGAATAATTAAACTTTTATTACTGTTTATTTCTATTTCAATAAATGGGATAAGTCAGATAGATCAATTAAATCAAAATCAAGTCATTAACATTGAGCAATTATCTCAAAATGAGTTGGATGAGTTGAATAGTCTATTGCAACTTTCTCCCGAGCAGAAAGAGCAAGTTTTTGATATTATACATGGTGTTCTTATCAAGAATAAGCAAGTTCAATCGATGAAACTGATCGAGGCGGATAAGAAAGATATTCTTGCTCGAAACAGTAACGCCAAAATAGATATGATCAAGAATGTTCTTAATGGAAAACAAATGCCACTTTACACACAGTATTTGGCTAATCAAGTCACCATAGAAGGGCTTGAGGACTGATAAAGTGACACATTGGATTCATTAACCCAAATTGTTCTTGGAGCTTCTGTCGCTGAAGCAGTTGCAGGTAAAAAATTTGGCAATAAAGCGATTTTATGGGGTGCTATTGCAGGCACTATTCCAGACTTAGACGTTTTCTTTCGCTTCTTGTATCATCCAATAGAGGCTTCTTTGGTACATCGAGGCATTACACACTCTCTGCTATTTGCCATTTGTGTAAGCCCAATTTTAGCACACTTTATATCCAAACTCTACAAAAGTCAAAATGAATACAAAACCTGGCTTTATTTATTTTTTGGTGCGATTGTGACCCATCCTATTTTAGACATGTTCACCAATTATGGAACGCAATTTTTATGGCCTTTCCATTTCCGAATTTCATTTAATACGATTTTCGTCATGGACCCCTTGTACACGCTGCCTTTTTTGATTTGCGTACTTATTTCTATGTTTATTGGAAGAAATACGAGATTGCGAAGGCGCATCAATTACTTTGGCCTTGGCTACTCTAGCCTTTACTTAATTTGGGGTATTGTAATAAAGCTTTTCATTCTTTCTAACACCGAGCATTATTTTAAGGAAGCAGGAATAGAAAACACGAATAGAGTCATGGTGAAACCTATGCCTCTAACCTCTTTTTACTGGAACATTATAGGAGAAAGTGAAAATGAATTTGTACTTGGATACAAATCCATCTTTTATTCTTTTGATAAAAACGACGTCCAAATCATATCCAAAAGAAATCATATCCCAATAAATAAACTGAAATGGAAAGGGCAAAATTACTCGAACGATTTGCGATTGTTTTGCAATGATTATGGATTTGTTACCAAAAGAGATTCTAGTCTATATTTCTTCGACCTGCGCTTTGGAGTTTCAACAATGCTTACTGATAAAAAAAATCGTGAGCCTTTCTTTGGATATATACTACAAACCAATAATGCCGGAGAAATAGTTAAAACCACGCCCTATCGACCAAGCAAGCTTTGGTCAGAAGTTGATTTCGATAACTATGTAAAAAGAATTTTTCATAAATAAAGGTTATTGACAACAATCGTGTTCAAAAATATATCTTGATTAATAATTCGGTCTAAATCTTGTTAGTATTTTTAAAAAAAATCTATTCATGACCTTTCAAAAACTAAGCGTATTATTGTTTTGCTTTATTGCCTTGAGTAATTGCGCTCAAGAAAATGACCAAAAATCTTCACCGATTAAATCTAATATTAGCGACAACGTGGAGTTTTCCACAACAAAAATGAGCGACACTATCCTGAAATCGTATGCCTTAAGTGATTATTTAAGTGAAAACGAAGAGCTTAACAAGTATGTTGATTCAGTAATGGGTACTCTCGACGAAAAAGCAATTATTGCTCAACTTATAATGCCTGCAGCTGGCAAGTATGGAAAACCCAAAACAACCATTGATGGATTAATTAAGGACAAACTAATTGGTGGTATTTTAATGCTTAATGGAACTAAAAAAGAATTCACTTCCTTAATTACTGAATTTAATAAAGACAACATAGCATATGGAAATCTTCCCTTCTTGTACAGCGCTGATGCCGAACCAAGCCTAGTGAATAGAAAGATAACTGGATCTACACCAGTAAAAAAAGCAAATGAAATTGATTCTATTCAAGGGGTTACCGATGTAGCAAATGCAATCTCTAAGGACTTGAATGACATTGGAATAAATTACAATTTCGCTCCTGTAGTAGATATGTCAAAAAATTCGACGGTTGGTTATCGAGGCTTTGGTAAAGACCCCATAAATATTATCCCATGGTCTGATGAGTTCATTAAAGTAACTCAGGAAAACAACATTATTGCTACGGCAAAACATTTTCCAGGACATGGTTTAGTTTCTGGAGATACGCACAAATCCTTACAAGTAATTGACGGTGAATTGAAAGAGGTAATCAATTATCCTCTATTAATCGAAAATGGTGTTTTATCTATTATGGTTGCTCATATCGCGATAGAAAACAATCCAACTTATAGCACCAATGGGTTGCCTTCTACATGCTCCAAAAAAATTGTCTCGTCATTACTGCGTGACAGCCTTAATTTCAAAGGAATCATTGTCACTGATGCCATGGGAATGGGTGGAGTTGTAAAAGTACCCAACAGTTCTGTAAAAGCCATTG
Organism: Flavobacteriales bacterium; assembly: GCA_018665005.1. Classification (GTDB taxonomy): domain Bacteria; phylum Bacteroidota; class Bacteroidia; order Flavobacteriales_D; family Crocinitomicaceae; genus UBA952. The sequence continues at coordinate 890 of JABJEE010000137.1, read as the reverse complement.
AAGCGGGATGCGATATATTATTAATGCCTGTAGATGCAAGAAAAGCACACCAAGAAATTTGGGATGAATTTAAAAACGGCAAGGAGGATTTCAGAAATTCAGTATTAGAATCTGCTAAACGGATCATTAGAATGAAAATCTGTCTGGGATTAATCTAAATACAAATCGATCAAACCTTCAGGAGCATTAACCTTTAGTTGCTTCGATTCCCGATCAACATGAACTATTAGTCCATCAAATAATGGTAAAAGAATCTCTTTATCATTAAAATCAATAATCAGTAATGGGTTTAATTTAAGATCGGCAACTCCTGTCACTTTTCCTATAGGTCCTTTTACAACATCCTCTATGCTATAGCCAATGATTTCATGATCATAAAAACTCGACTGATCCAATTCTTTGAGTTCTGTTTCGGGTAGATATACTTTTTTCTTTATTAACGACCTTGCATTCTGCTCCGTATCTACTCCTTGAAATTTGACCGCAGCAAAACCTTTATTCTTCAGCTTGAAAGACTCAATGAAAAAAGGCGTTAATATTCCTTCAACATCAACAAAAAGTGTCTCAGTATCGATATATTCTTCCGGATGTGTAACATCCAAAAATAAAGAAACTCCACCTTTATATCCGTGGAGTTTCGCAATTTGTCCTATGTAAATGGAATCTTTTAAATCCATAGCTGCTTATTCAGCAGATGGTGCTTCCTTTTTATCAGAATCTTCAGTTGTTTCTGCTGCTGGTGCTTCTTCAGTTGCAGCCTCTACTGGTGCTTCTTCAGTTGCAGCCTCTGCTGGTGCTTCTTCAGTTGCAACCTCTACTGGTGCTTCTTCAGTTGCAGCCTCTACTGGTGCTTCTTCAGTTGCAGCCTCTACTGGTGCTTCTTCAGGCTC
>JABJEE010000136.1 GCA_018665005.1 Flavobacteriales bacterium | reverse complement strand
TACTATGCCATGAATGAAGGCAACATCAACGAATGCAACCCTAAAATCATAGATTATATTCGATATTGTCAAAGTCGCAATAATGATTTCGGTAGCCCCTATTCAGGAAGGTACATTGGTTCATTAGTTGCTGATTTTCACAGAAACCTTATTAAAGGTGGTATTTACATCTATCCATGTACGATCAATGCACCAAAAGGTCGATTAAGACTCTTATACGAATGTAATCCCCTTGCTTTTATTTCAGAACAGGCTGGAGGCATGTCTTCCACTGGAACAGCAAGGATAATGGAAATCAAACCTGAAAAACTACACGAACGTGTTGCTTTTTTTACGGGTTCTAAATCAATGGTCGAAAAAGCGATGGGATTTTTGAAATGATATGAGTTTAAATTCATTCATAGAAAACCTTCAAAATCATCCAGAAATTAATCTTTCTGCCCAAAAATTATCACAAGACAAAACAAAAATCCACTGGGCTGGAATTTTCGGATCTGCAAAAAGTATTTTTGCTTCGGGTGTTGCTCAACAATGTCCCGGACATCATGTTTTTGTGCTCAATGATAAAGAAGAAGCTGCCTATTTTTTAAATGATCTTCAAGGTTTATATCCCGAAGACCAGCGCCTTGTGTTTTATCCAGCTTCCTATAAAGTTCCATATCAAATCGAAGAGGTAGATAATGCAAACGTTGTAGCGCGAACAGAAGCTTTAAAAAAATTGAGTACGCAAGAAAATTGCTGGATTGTTACCTATCCTGACGCATTATTTGAAAAGGTACTTACCAAAAAGAAGTTGGTCTCCAATACCATGAAAATTGAGGTAGGAAAAACCTATTCTTTAGATTTTATAAATGAATTGCTTCAAGAGTATCATTTTGAACGAGTCAACTACGTTTATGAGCCCGGTCAATTTTCTATTCGTGGCGGCATTGTAGATGTCTTTTCATATGGAAATGACACACCATTTAGAATTGAATTTTTTGGCAATGAGGTCGAATCTATTCGAACTTTTGATGCAGCCGACCAGCTTTCTATCAACACTCACAAATTCTTTAGTATTGTTCCAAATATTCAGGGTAAAATGATTTTGGACGGCATGGATTCCTTTTTTCAATACCTCAATGGCGATATCACCATATGGATAGACTCGATTGAGAGGGCAAAGGAGTCAATCAAGAAAGAATTCGATAAGGCAAACAAAATTTATGAATCATTGAATCAGGAAATAAAAAAACCACTCCCTTCTGATTTATTTATAAATGATAAAGACTTTATTCTAAATCTCGAAAACCTGAAGGTTATAGAGATGGGAACACAATCCTATTTTAAGGACACCACGGTCATAAACTTTGAGCTTTTACCCCAGCCAAGCTTCAATAAAAATTTCAATTTACTTATTGACGATTTGGCAGAAAATCAAAAAAACAAATTCCAAAATTTCATTTTTTCAAACCAACCCAAACAGATTGAACGTCTCTATCAGATATTTGAGGATATTGGTGGTGATGTTGCGTTTACCCCGATCAGTACCGCTCTGCACGAAGGGTTTATTTGTAAAACCCTAAAGATTGTTTGTTACACCGATCATCAACTGTTTGAAAGATACCATAGGTTTAGGTTAAAAGAAGGGTTTAGAAAGGCCAAGCAAGCGCTTACATTAAAAGAAATATACAACCTGCAAAAGGGTGATTACGTAACTCATATCGATCATGGTGTTGGACAATTCTCTGGACTTGAAACCATAGATGTCAACAATAAAAAACAGGAAGCCATTCGGCTTATTTACAAGGATGGTGACGTGCTATATGTAGGCATACATTCATTACACAGAATATCAAAATTTACAGGCAAAGAAGGTTCTGTACCCAAGATGAATAAATTGGGCACACAATCATGGAATACCCTTAAATCAAAAACAAAAAAGAAAATTAAAGAGCTGGCCTTTGATTTGATAAAGCTTTACGCAAAACGAAAAAATCAACCGGGATATTCATTTACGGCAGACACTTACCTTCAAAATGAATTGGAGGCCTCTTTTATTTTCGAGGATACTCCAGATCAGTTTAAGGCAACCCAAGATGTAAAAAAAGACATGGAATCCAAAACTCCAATGGATCGACTAATTTGCGGAGACGTTGGGTTTGGAAAAACAGAAGTAGCAATAAGAGCAGCCTTTAAGGCTGTTGCTGATAGCAAACAGGTAGCCGTTCTAGTTCCTACAACCATTTTGTCTTTACAGCATTACAGGAGCTTTAAAGAGCGCCTAGGTGAGTTTCCATGTAACATTGATTACGTCAATCGATTTAAAAGCGCCAAAGAAACTACCAAAACCATCGAGAAACTAAAATCTGGAGAGATTGATATACTCATCGGTACCCACGCCATTGTATCAGACCGCATCAAGTTCAAAGATTTAGGTCTAATGATTATTGATGAAGAACAAAAATTTGGAGTTGCTGTTAAAGACAAACTTAAAACCATGCGTACCAGTGTCGACACCCTGACCCTGACAGCTACACCTATTCCACGAACCTTACAATTCTCTTTGATGGGTGCTCGTGACTTAAGCATTATCAATACTCCCCCACCTAATAGACAACCCGTTTTAACTGAAATCATTTCATTGAATGAAGAAACAATAAGAGATGCCATTTCTTATGAAGTTTCTCGGGGTGGCCAAGTGTTTTTTGTAAACAATCGCATTGCCAACATCCAAGAAATTGCCGGTATGATTCAACGGCTGTGTCCTGGTGTACGTGTAGGAATTGGCCATGGACAAATGGATGGAAAGGTTCTTGAGCAAAACATGCTTAACTTTATCAAAGGTGCATACGACGTATTGATTGCAACGACAATTATTGAATCTGGTATCGATATTTCTAATGCCAATACCATTATAATCAACAATGCAAATAACTTTGGATTGAGTGATTTACACCAGCTAAGAGGAAGAGTTGGAAGAAGCAATAAAAAAGCCTTTTGCTATCTCATTGCACCCAAATTTAGCCTTCTTTCGTCTGAAGCTAGAAAAAGACTTGAGGCACTAGTCCAATTTACAGATCTTGGGTCTGGGTTCAATATTGCGATGAAGGATCTGGACATACGAGGAGCCGGTAATATGTTGGGTGGAGAACAAAGCGGATTTATCTCTGAAATCGGTTTTGAGATGTATCAAAAAATACTCAACGAAGCCATGAAAGAGCTTAGAGATGACGAATTCAAAGACCTTTTTAACGAAAGAACTACAGACCAAATGGGGTCTTACTCTGAAGATTGCATTTTTGAGACTGATTACGAAGTAAGGATTCCTGACCATTATGTGAATGATGTGACAGAGAGATTAAGTTTGTATCAAGAACTTGATCATATCGAATCTATGGAAAAGCTACTTGAATTTGAGGCACGCATGAAAGACCGTTTCGGAACGATTCCCAAAGAGGTAAAAGAGCTTTTTTTCTCATTTGAATTGAGATGGCTTGCCCAAAAACTTGGACTTGAAAGACTTGTAATCAAATCAGAAAAGATGGTGGGATGGTTTATCGCTGACCCAAAGTCTTCTTTTTATCAAACGGATGTATTTTCGGAGCTCTTAAAGAAGATCATGAATATGGGACAGGGATATCGACTCATTCAAAAACAAGACAAGCTCAGATTGGTTGTGGAGCCTATTTCTAATATTAGAGAGGCTTATCAAAAGCTAAACGCTTTGTATGAAGAGAAGGAGGCTATTGAATCTACTGATACTTAGGGCCAATATATTTTACACAGGGCAGTGTACCTATATAACATTTATATTCAAGCGTTAAATATATGGTATCAGACTTTTCACTGACCGTAAAAGCACCATCTTTATTTAGCTTCCATTCATTGATGCAGTCCGGACCCTCAATTACATAATTTGTATCCAGATCATTTTCTAATGATCCCAACAAATCATTTGTTTCTTTTGCTTTATCGCCTTGATACCAGCGGTAGGAGCCCTTCTTCAGTTTCACTTTTCGAGTTCCAGCAATTTTAAGAACCATTGAGTCTTTCTTTCCAACAATGATGACGTCCATATCATTGGGTGTATCATATCCTTTAATCGTTTCTTCAGTAGGTGGAGCTCCTCCACAATGAGAATGATGTAGCTGAGAATTCAAAACAATACTCTGTTTATTGAAAGCGCAAGAGGCGAAAACACCCAGAACGATCAAATAGAAAACAAACCTCATTGTATTAGCTTTAAAGCACTCTGACGGGCAGAACTATCAGAAGAAACATAGTCCTCATAGACCGGCTTCGTGATGATTTCAGCTGATTTCACAACGTCGTTATTTAGCTGAGAAATTTCAGAAAAGCTGATTTTATCATTTAAAAAAGCATCTACGGCTATTTCATTCGTAGCATTGAGGATACAAGCTGTTGTGCCACCATGTTCCATGGCGTAAAAGGCCAAGTCTAAATTTTTAAATACCTCACGATTTGGCTGTTCAAATGTCAACTCAGGATAATCCATAAAATTAAAACGAGGGAAATCTGTTTTGAATCTATCGGGATAGGTCAGCGCGAATTGAATAGGCAATTTCATATCTGGAAGTCCCATTTGTGCTTTCATACTACCGTCTTCAAATTGAACAAGCGAATGCACAATAGATTGAGGGTGCACAATAACATCAATTTGTTCAGGCTTAAGGTTAAAGAGCCATTTGGCCTCAATCACCTCTAGTCCTTTATTCATTAATGTGGCAGAATCAATGGTTATCTTTGCTCCCATAGACCAATTGGGATGTTTGAGGGCCTGTTCTTTGGAAACCTTAAGCAGCTGTTCTTGTGTAAAGCCTCTAAACGGTCCTCCTGAGGCAGTTAAATATATTTTTTCAATGGGATTGTGAAATTCACCAACAATACATTGGAAAATAGCAGAATGTTCGGAGTCAACAGGATATATATTTACCCCTTGTTCCTTTGCCAGTGTAGTGATTAATTCTCCAGCCACTACAAGCGTTTCTTTATTGGCCAATGCAATTTCTTTTTTGGCGTTAATCGCAGCTATTGTTGGTTTAAGACCTGCGTAACCGACAAGTGCTGTAAGCACAGTATGTACATCATTTGATTCTACCACCTGAGACAGCGCTTCTTCTCCACAATACACATGCATGTCCTCTTTCCATAATGCATCTTGCACTTTTTTATATTGTTGTTCATCAACAATAACAACAGAGTTCGGCTTATGCCTAAGTGCTTGTTCGATCAATAAATCAGCATTTTTATTTGCGGTGATTACCTGAAGATCAAAATAATCGGGATAGGCTTCTAATACCTCAAGGGCTTGTGTTCCGATTGAACCTGTTGAGCCCAATATGGCAATTCCTTTTTTTTCAGACATAGAGCAAAAATACTATTTTGAGTGACTTAATAGACACAAAATACACGAATTGATTTTGGATTTATTCAGATATAAGGTGCCTAAGGGTAGCATTGTTTTGAGGTGTACTCAAAACAATAAAATACATGCCTTCTTCTAGCACATTGTCATACCAAGGAAAAACATTAATCCCATCTAAAACATCCAGAATTTTGGATCCTACAAGTTTGCCATGAGCATCAAAGATATTCATATTTACCTCACCCATAAAACGTTGGTCATTAATCAAAAGGTTAAAAGCACCATCAGAAGGATTCGGAAAAGTAATCAGTCGTGCAGCCTCTTCACAGGACACTTCAATTGGTCCATAAAATTTACTTTCGCCATCAATATCAAACTGATGCAAACGATAATACGTCGTAGTATAAAACTTATTTACATCCACAAATTCATATTCTACCAAAGAGGTTGAGACACCCGCCGCATCTTCACTATGAATAATTTCCCAGTCAAATCCATTAGTTGATTTTTCAACATCAAAATAAGAACTATTGTGTTCTGAAGCAGTTGACCATTTTAGAACCGAAACTCCGTCTTGGCACTCTCCGCTAAAGGAAAGAAGCTCAACAGGAAGAGGCTCACCTGTTCCTCCTGCTCCTCCAAAAATGCCAAAGCTTGTAAGGTCTCCCCACACCATGTAGTTTGATGATGCGAATATAAATGCGCTTCCCTGCTCCAGAGCATCTGGGAAATCAGGTATCAATCCTTGAGGCTCATACCAGGTTCCATTACTGTATTTGACGGGAGAAATGTCTCCTTCGATTAATGGGCCTAAAACAAGGTCCGCATCGGTATAATAGAGCTTTACCTCGTAATTATAATTGGACATGTCGTTGGGTTCAACAACCCAATTCCTGTCTATAAAAGTGCTAACATCGGGTGAAAAGAATGGGTTTTTTGTGTCAGCTAATTGCACAGAAACATATGCCTGAGGTCCAAAATCCGCACTCTGAAAATTCATCACTACCGGCGAATATTCAGCGGTAGCATCATTGCTGCCCACCGGAAATGTGAACGCGTCCGAATCATCACTGATTGGTGTTCCTGAAAATCTTTTTCGAAGCTCGCCTGTGCCTGAAGTAACGACCATATTCGACTCTGATGGAGTACCAAGCACCACAGCACCTGTGCCTAGCGTTAAATTCGAATTAACCAAATCCAGTACACCACTATTCAGATTTAGCTCATTCGTAATAACCACATTCGACGCAAGATCTGCTCCAGCGGTATTATTAAGCTCTATTCCGTAAAACGTGTTATTTCCTGAACCTCCGATGTTTTGTTTTGTGGCGCCTGATAAATAGACCTTGCCATTTGAAGGGTTAAACGTTCCATTGTTCACAAAATCTCCTGACACTACAAGCTGAATAGCTCCTTCACACACCACCTGAGTTTCAACATTAATTCGTATTCCAGACTGCCCGTTTGCAAAAAGTGATGAAAGGAAAATCAATATGGCAAAAACGATTAATTTCATCT
>JABJEE010000135.1 GCA_018665005.1 Flavobacteriales bacterium | reverse complement strand
TTGGGAACGTGGAACAAAAGAGGCATTTTGGATCCGATCAGAAAATGGAGAATTAATCAAAATAAATGGACTGGCACTAGGAGGGTCTATCGGTACAAATGGAATATTGAGAGGAGAACTAATCGTATTCAATTCATTGGATGAGCTAAAGGACACTCCTGCAGACAAAGTGGATGGAAAAGTCGTTTTCATTAACCAACACATGAATGAAAAGCACATCCAAACTTTCAAGGCTTATGGTGGATGCTATCCTGTGAGAGGAAATGGCGCTTCTGAAGGAGCTAAAAAAGGTGCAATAGCGGTTATCATTAGATCGTTAGGCCTTGCCATTGATGATCATCCACATACAGGATCAATGAGGTATGAAGATGGTGTAAAACAAATACCAGCAGCTGCCATTTCAACATCAGATGCAGAGCGAATTGAAGGCTTAATCAATAAAAACCCTCAAGATAAATATGAATTCATTCTTGAAATGGATTGTAAGAAACTAGAAGATAAAATATCCTATAACGTTATTGGCGAAATTCCGGGAAATTCAAAACAAGATGAAATAATTACCATTGGAGGACATTTAGATTCATGGGATACAGGGGAAGGTGCTCATGATGATGGCGCCGGTATTATTCACTGTTTAGAGGCATTTAGGATTTTAAGATCCATGAATTATATGCCAAGACACACACTTCGAGTTGTTTTCTTTATGAATGAGGAAAACGGGAACATGGGAGGAAAGACCTACGCCCAATGGGTCAAAGAAAAAAAGGAAAATCATATTGCTGCAATTGAAAGTGATCGTGGAGGGTTTGCTCCGAGAGGCTTTACTTGCGATGGCAGTGAGGCCAACCTAGAATGGCTCAAGTCGCAAGCTCAGCTTTTTGAAGATTATGATCTACATGTCTTTGAGAAGGGATATGGCGGTGTTGATATTGGACCACTTAAAAAAGAATACCCTGAAATTGCTTTATTTGGTTTTGTTCCTGATTCTCAACGTTATTTTGACATGCACCACTCCCCTAACGATGTGTTTGAAAATGTAAATAAAAGAGAGCTAGAATTAGGTGCTGCTGCAGTTGCTTCATTTCTTTACCTATTAGACCAGCAGTTTAAATAAAAAACTCAATCAGAAAACCTTGGGTCGCGGATGTAGCTCTGTTTTTTCATATAAAACACCTCAACGCAATAGAAATCGAATTCTTCCACCACTCGTCCTTTCAGGCAATAAATACCACTCCCCGAAAATGGATAACGCACCAAAGAGCTTGTAAAATGAACGGTGTCTATAATTTCACCATGAATGTCATGAAACATCGCAAAAGCAATGGCCTTTCCACTTGCAGACTTTGAGTTTTTAAGCGATACCAAGTAGCCGTAAGTTAAAATCGTTTTGCCTTTCAATCGAGATATTTCTGTGGCAGTATGATGAGCAGGAGGATCTTCTTTTAGCAATCGAAACGGACTACACAAAGGAAAACCCATCAATTCAAAAAACTCAAAATCTTGTTCTAGCTCTTGCTCCTGCAGAATAGGAAGATCCATCTGCTTACTAGAAACCTCTTCAAGAGGAAGTGATTGTTGACTGACTGGCTTGCGTTTTTTGTCAAAAAAATGAGCTTTCCATAAAAGATTCTTGCGATCAGGATCAAGCCCCCTTAATGCATTTATACGGATCAGAAGAACAAGCTGCTCAAAAGGTATGCTCGTTGCCTCAATAAGTTCTTCGAAAGTATTAAAGTGACCGTAGGAATTTCTAATAGCGAGTAATTGGCTTATGGTTTTGCGCTCAATACCCCGAACCAAATTAAAGCCTAGAGTAAGTTTTTTACCTTTAATTACTGATTGATAGCCTCCCTTATTGATACACGGTGCCTCAACAACAGCGCCCATCCTCCTAGCCTCTTGAACATAAAACTCAGTTCGATAATACCCGCCAAAATTATTGATGCCCGCAGTCATATATTCTAAAGGGTAATATGCTTTTAGATACAAGCTCTGATAGCTTTCTACCGCATATGAAGCTGAGTGCCCCTTAGCAAAAGCATAGCCCGCAAAACTTTCAATTTGATTCCAAACTTCCGCAGTAAGACCAGTGTCATGACCACGTTTTTTGCAATTGGAAAAAAATCTTTCTTTTATAACTAAAAATTTAGCGCGAGACCTGTATTTTCCTGACATCCCCCTTCTTAGTACATCCGCCTCGGATAGACTCAGGTCGGCAAAATAGTGAGCCACTTTTATTACATCCTCCTGATAAACCATAACACCATAAGTATCAGGCATAATCTTAAGTAGTAAGGGATGTGCTTTTTTGCGTTCTTCGGGATTACGATGACGCCTGATGTAGGTACGCATCATTCCCGACTGAGACACTCCTGGCCGAATGACAGAGCTTGCTGCAACCAATTCTAAATATTCTTTTACCCTAAGCTTTGTCATTAACATACGCATTGCTGGAGATTCTACATAAAAGCAGCCTATAGCTTTGGCTTCAATCAGTAGCTCTTCAATTTTTTTATCTTGTTTAAAAAAATCAATATCATTGATGTTATGTGGAGGATTTTCTGGCTGATTTTGATGAACAAGCTGTATACAATCATGAATCTTAGCCAAACCGCGTTGACTCAATACATCAAACTTAAAAAGCCCGACATCTTCTGCCTCAATCATAGAGAACTGAGTCGTTGGGAAACCTTTTGGAGGAAGAAAGGTTGCTGAAAACCATGTGATTGGTTTTTCACTAATTACGATACCCCCAGAATGCACACTTAAATAAGATGGCAGCCCCTGAATACGCGTAGCATATCTCATGACAAGACTTGATAGCTCGTCTTTTGGCACTGCATCCTCCCGAACAAGCTTATCAAGCTCTTCCTTGGGCAAACCAAAAACCTTTCCCAATTCACGAATGGTTGCTCGATACTGAAAGGTATTGTATGTACAAAGCAATGTAGCTGTTGGGTAACGATCAAAAATATAATGAATCATCTCGTCTCGCTCTTGCCAAGAGAAATCAATATCAAAATCTGGAGGGGTGCTGCGTTCTAAATTTATAAAACGTTCAAAATACAAATCTAGCTGAAGAGGATCTACATTCGTAATGCGAAGTAAATAAGCCACAATGCTATTGGCCCCGCTACCTCTCCCAACATAAAAATAGCCCTTGGATCGTGCGTAAGAAGTAAAATCCCAGGTCATTAAAAAATATGATAGATACTGTTTTTTGGCAATAACGTCAATCTCTTTTTCAATACGTTCAACAATTTCATCATTAAGACTATTGTAGCGATAAGGCAGGCCATCCAAACAGAGCTTTCGCAATAGCATTTCATCTCCAGACGCACTACCTGTAAATGTAGTCGGATTTTGAGGGATGGCGTTTTCGTTAAAATCAAAAGAAACAAAACAAGATTCAAACAACATAAAGGTCCTGTTCAGACAATCCGAAAACTCACGATAATCATCTTCTAACTCCCTTTTAGATCTGAAAACATCAAGCTCTTGAGCCTGCTGTTTTGGCTCAAGAAGAGAAAGCAAGGTATTGTAATGAATCGACCTCAACAACCTGTGCGTATTGTGATCTATCTTATTCCTGAAAACCATGGCCTGGAGAACAATTATCTTATCATTACTTATGCTACTTATTAAGTTTAAGTCATTTATATTAATCAACTGTATGTCAATATATTCATTTTCATTTAAATCTCTTTTCGGACCAGGAAAAGGATAGGAAACATAACAGTTGCTCAAATGTGGCACATCGTCAGGAAATTCTTTTTTTTGGTGTAAATATCTAGAGAGAAAGCTATTGATTTCATGAAGCCCTCGATTGTTTCTTGCAATAAGCGTAGCTTTGATCTGCATGTCGTTTCGAAGCTCTACACCTACAACAGCCTTTACGCCCTTCTTTTGAGCCTCCTGAACAAATGACAATACCGCTCCCGTAGAATTGATGTCAGCAAGAAAAATAGAACTGTAGCAAGCTTCTACACCCCACTCCACCAATTGCTCAGGAGTGAGTATTCCGTATTTTAGACTATAGCACGAATGAAGCTTCATTGAATTTGGATGTATTAAGATCTTCTATTGGCCAATAAAGCTGGGGGTTCACCATTAAATGGATTCCATCCCCCAATCGTTTTTGCTTGTAAACCTATCGCTTTTATAACCGCACGATCACCATATCGCACTCTAATTTGGTCCATTGCCTTGTAAAGAGCTGCGTAATCGATTTCATCGCTAAACAAATCCAACTGATGACTACCAGAAACCAAGGAACTATAACGCACGCCAATTAAGCGAACCAATAGTCTGCGATTAAACGCCCTCTGAAAAAGCTCCATAACCATAGGTATCAACTCGTGATCGGCTGCAGTGTAAGGTATTTTCTTTTGAAGTGTTTGTGTCTGAAAATCTGAGTACCTTATTTTTACAGTAACACATCCCGTTAAACGTGCGCCTCTTCTCAATTGAAAAGCTAAATTTTCAGCCATTGCAGAAAGGATTCCCTTTAGCTTTATAACATCAATGGTGTCTTTATTAAACGTACGCTCTGTAGAGACAGACTTGCGTTCATTGTATTGTACAACAGGTGAACTATCTATCCCATTGGCTTTCTTCCATATACCGACACCATTTTGCCCCATAGCACGCTCCATAAGCTCAACTGGCATCTTTTGTAAGGGTTCAATTTTACGAATACCCAAGCTGCAAAGAGACTGATAAGTCTTTAAACCCACCATGGGTATTTTCCGAACAGAGAGCGGTGCTAAAAAAGACTTTTCATGGCCATTTGTGACTTCAATCTGATTATTCGGCTTTGCTTCACCTGTTGCAATTTTAGATACTGTTTTGTTAGGGGATAAACCAAAAGAAATGGGTAACCCCGTTTCAGTAATTATTCGTTTTCGAAGCTCAGAGCTATACTTGAGCACCCCATGAAAACGATCCATTCCTGTAAAATCAATATAAAACTCATCGATAGAAGACTTTTCGTATAGCGGAGAAGCTTCCTTTATAATATCAGTGACCATTCTGGAGTATTTGCTGTAAGTACCAGAATTCCCTTTAATAACAATGGCCTCTGGACAGCGCTGTTTCGCCATTCTCATAGGCATAGCAGAATGAATACCAAACTTCCTTGCCTCATAGCTGCAAGAAGCGACCACCCCCCGATCACTTGTTCCTCCAATTAGGATAGGTTTATTCTTCAAACGACTATCAAGAAGCCGTTCACAAGAAACAAAAAAGGTGTCCAAATCCATGTGGACAATTGATCGCAATACAGACATATAGAACTGTTTTAATGGTTATCATAAAAAGCATTGCAAATCGTTGGGATACAAATATAAATATAATGATTAATTAATAATCATTAATTGCGATTAATTACTAATCATTTTAGAGCTGAAATGATTAATTTATGTTAAGAATGAAACAAGTAACTAATTAAATCTTAACTTTAAAAAAAATAAAACATATGTCTACCACCATTATTATAATTATAGTTGTCGCCATCGTTCTTATATGGATTGTTGCAATATATAACACCTTAGTAAAACTTAAAAACAATCGCGAAAACGCATTCGCTGATATTGACGTTCAATTGAAGCAACGACATGATCTCGTACCACAACTTATCGGAGCTGTAAAAGGATACATGGAGCACGAGAGAGGAACTCTTGAGTCTATTACCAATGCACGAAACAAAGCCATGGGTGCAAGTAACATAAATGATAAAATATCTGCAGAAAAAGAGCTTTCAGCAGCACTTAGCGGCTTTAGTATTCAGGTCGAAGCCTATCCTGACCTAAAAGCAAGTAGTAATTTTATGCAGCTACAAACTGAGCTTTCTGACATTGAAAACAAATTGGCTGCAGTAAGAAGATTCTTCAACTCTGCAACTAAAGAATTGAACATTGCAGTACAAAAATTTCCAAATGTACTTTTTGCTTCTATGTTCGGGTTCAAAGAAGAACAAATGTTTGATCTTGGAGATACAAGAGCTGCTCATCAAAAAGCACCTGAAGTAAAATTTTAAATAAACATGAAGTACGTTGGTCTTCAGGAGCAAATCACCTCCAATAATCGCAAATCAATATTTTTATTAATTGGTTTTCCTGGCGTATTGCTTGGTGCTGTTTACGCAGTACTGATGTTCGCCTCATACAATGAAGCTGGAGGAGGTATTAATACCAATATGGCAAACGATATGTTTATTGAAGCCATGCCTTTTGTATTTATAGGAACTAGCATCTGGTTTTTGATTGCATATTGGGGACATTCTGCAATGATTGATTACGCTTCAGGTTCCAAAACACTTGAGCGAAAAGAGAATATGCGGGTTTATAATCTGACTGAGAATCTTTGCATGGGAGTCGGGATGAAAATGCCAAAGCTTAAAATCATAGAAACGGAAGCTTTAAATGCTTTTGCTAGTGGTCTAAACGAGAAAAATTACTCCGTTACGCTCACAAGAGGAATCATAAATACACTTGATGATAAAGAACTTGAAGGGGTAATTGCACACGAACTCATGCACATCAGAAACAAAGACGTAAAGCTTTTGGTTATAAGCATCATATTTGTTGGTATATTTTCATTAATCATACAAATTGCATTCAGAAGTTTTCTTTATGGTAGCATGACAAGATCACGAAGAAAAGACGGTAAGGGAGGCGGTGGTCTTATAATTGTCATTCTCGTCGTTTCACTTGTTGCATATCTTATTTCTTTACTTTTTAAATTTGCATTAAGTAGAAAAAGGGAATTCATGGCTGATGCAGGCGCTGCCGAAATGACACGAAACCCACTTGCACTGGCCAACGCGCTTCGGAAGATTTCTGGAAACTCAAAAGTTGACTCAGTAAAGAGTGATGATGTAAAAGAAATGTTTATTGATAATGGACCAGATGAAAATTCAGCTAACTTTCTCGGAGGAATTGGAGGTTTATTCGCTACTCACCCACCTATAAAAGACAGGATTTCCGTTTTGGAACAATTCTAATTCCTTACAAAATCATACACTTTATATCGCAGCAATCTGATTTGTAATCCAAATTCATTTGGAATGTGAAATTCATTCATGGGATTTTCAAACTGATGTCTATAATACGCCTCTAGCTTTACTGTCCAAGCTTTACTCCTTTTAGAATGACCTGTTCTAACATGAAAAACGCCTAATCCTCCTTTTATTGAAGTAGAAAGGTTCTCCTTAAACCCTTCTGATCCATTAAGCCGATAAAACACTTCTGGACCACAAAATATTTCAAGCACCTCTCCCCTACACGACCTGCCCTTCTTACGTTCATTAATCACCACGAGAGGTGCCCGAAAAATCATTGCTGTTGTTAAAAAGTGTTCTCGAATGGGGTCATTCAATTCAATGAAACGATTGTTATCTTTTTGAATCATTTGTCGATATCCAAATTCAGGCAATACATAACGTCCTAATTGTCGGGTTATACCCGTTTGAAAAGAATAGGAACCATTTTTATCAAAATCTGAAGTATTGAGTTGACAATAAACACCAAGATTCTTATGAGTTCGCATGTATACTTGAGCTTCTGTAAATTGATTCATTGAAAAAATAATGAGTAATAAAATGAGCTTTTTCATAGTGCGTGATTTGGTTTAAAAAACATAGGCATTGACTATTAAAAACGTATACATATACTTTATATAATAAGCATGATGAATCAATTTGGTACATATCAAGACTTTATTTGACTTTTAAATAATATATTAGTGCGAAAATTATTTATATGTCTAGACTTTATCTATTTCTTTTTTTCGCATTGATTTCAACGACTTGTTTGACTCAAAAATCAGAACGAATTGCTTTTTATAATGTTGAAAATTTATTTGACACCATTGACGGCCCAAATAATGATGCTGAATTTTTACCTACAGGCAAAAAAAAATGGAATTCTGATAAATTCATTGAAAAGGTAAACCACATCAATAAAGTGTTTTGTGAACTAAACACCCCCATGCTTATTGGCTTATGCGAAATAGAAAATGTAACTGTTTTAAATGAAATCATTTCAGAAAACAAAGCGTTGAAATACTACAAGACGGTTCACTATGATAGTAAAGATGCTCGAGGGATTGACGTCGGTATGATTTATAATTCTAAAAAACTAAAAGTAGCAGACCAAGGCTTTATACGATACACACTTCCTGGGCAAACAAAAGCGACCTCTCGAGATATCGTATGGGCAAAATTCATCTATAAAAAAGAATCTTTTTATGCCATGACCAATCATTGGCCCAGTAGACGTGGTGGGACAGAGAAAAGCGAAGCGAAAAGATTAAAAGCAGCCAATAGTGCCCGACATTTTATTGATTCGCTCCTTAATATTGATGCCAACACCAAAATTATTCTAATGGGTGATCTAAACGATTATCCAAGTAATAATTCTGTACAGCTTATTATGGAGAAGCTTCAGCCCAAAATAGTCTCATCATCTAATAAGTTTGGGGGAACACATAATTACAAAGGAGAATGGAACATTCTCGACCACATATGCATCTCTAATGGATGGGGTAATGGAAAATTAAGATCTACATCAAATCATGGAACAATACATACTACTGAAGAACTTCTATCTACTTACAAAGGAAATATTGTACCTTTTAGAACCTATGGTGGAGCAAAATATCTCGGAGGCTATTCAGATCACTTGCCTGTTTACATTGAACTCTATTTGAAATAGAACCTATACGGTTAAATTCCATCCAAACTCATCTGCAACTCGACCCGTTTTTAAATCTGCTAAGAATGTTTTGATTCTATTGGACAATTCTCTGGTTTCTACTGGTGGTAGATGATACTTCTCTCCCTCGAACCCAATCATTGCTATTGGAGCTATAGTTGCGGCAGTACCAGCACCAAAGGCATCTTGAAGCGTACCATTTTTGGCTGCATCAATCACCTCTTTAACTGTTATCATTCTTTCCTCAATTTCTACACCCCATTTTTTTGCCACTTCAATTAAAGATCGTTTTGTTATACCTCTGAGTATGGTATCATGGTCTTCATCTGGAGTAATTAGGACACCATCGATTTGAAACATGATATTCATTGTCCCCGATTCTTCAATATAGGTATTCGTACTTGCATCGGTCCAAACCAACTGATGAAAGCCTTCTTTCTTTCCAAGCATTGCAGGGTATAATGATGCCGCGTAGTTTCCAGCTGCTTTAGCTCTTCCCACACCGCCATATGCTGCACGTGTATAATGTGTTTCGATTTTCACATTCAAAGGATCAGCATAATACTGCCCTACTGGAGATGTAATAATCATAAACTTGTATGTCTCAGAAGGTCGTATACCAATAAGCTCATCAGTTGCAAACATGTACGGCCGAATATATAAAGAGTGTCCTCTTCTTTTGGTAACCCATTCAGAATCCAATTTTACCAATTGACGTATAGCCTCCACGAATAAATCTTCATTTACTGCAGGCATGCACATTCTTTCTGCAGATTCAGCAAATCGCTTGGCATTCATGTCTGGACGAAAAATCAAAATATCATCGTTACTTGTACGATGGGCTTTCATTCCTTCAAAAATAGATTGACCATAATGAATCGCGGACATCGCCGGGTGCATCGGTATATTCTCAAAAGGAATGATCTCTCCCTGCTCCCATTTCCCGTTCCTATACTCCATCATAAACATGTGGTCAGAAAAATCCTTTCCAAAATGTAGATGGTCCCAATCAAAATAACTTAACTTTGAATGAGTGGTCTTGGTTATTGGAAATGTATATGTTTCGGTAGACATTAAATTGAGTTTTAAGGCTTGCAAAGATAGTGTTTATACATTGATTTTCAAGAGAAAAACAGTACAAATATTGAATGACTTGGCCAATCCTTTAATTATCAATGCATACAACTAAGAATAT
>JABJEE010000134.1 GCA_018665005.1 Flavobacteriales bacterium | reverse complement strand
TGCAAGCGAAATGCCCACGTGGTGAAATTGGTAGACACGCCATCTTGAGGGGGTGGTGCCGTAAGGTGTGCTGGTTCGAATCCAGTCGTGGGCACTTTTATTTGAACTATAAACTCTTGTATTATCAAGGAAATTATTTAATATAAATAGCTAATAATGAACAATTTAATTATATTCACATCTACTATATGTTTATCTTTAACCGTTTCTTGTTCGAGTGATTTACCTTTGGATGAAAAATTCGAAAGCAAAGCAGAAAAAGCAAAAAAAGAAACAGAAAAAGCAAAAAAAGAGAATGAGATATCTTTGAATAAAGGGAATCTTTTTCTCGAGAATAACAAGAAAAATACACAAGTTCAAGTTACAGCATCAGGTCTTCAATACGAGATTCTACGAGAGGGATTAGGTCCAAAGCCTGGTCCAACAGATCGAGTAAAAGTACATTATCATGGAACTACTCCTAATGGAGAAGTTTTTGATAGCTCTGTCGATCGTGGGCAGCCTGCTGAATTTGGATTGAATCAGGTCATCAAAGGTTGGACCGAAGGATTACAGTTAATGAATGGTGGTGCTAAATATAAGTTTTTCATTCCTCAGGAGTTAGCATATGGAGCTAATCCTCAGCCTGGAAGTATTATTGAGCCCTATATGCCTTTGGTTTTCGAGGTGGAGTTACTCGAGATATTAGATGGCCCAGAGATTAAAAATGTTGAAAAAGTAGCATTAACATCCATGAAATTTGATAAAATGAATCATGATTTTGGAAATGTAACAGCAGATACAGACAACAAAACCTATTTTACGGTTACAAACACGGGGAGCAATCCATTAATCATTGAATCGGTTAAAGCAAGCTGTGGATGCACAACACCGACTAAGCCTGAGAAACCAATTATGCCTGGAAAAAGTGATAAAATAGAGGTCGTTTTTCATCCAAAAGAGAATCAATTAAAAGAGCAAAAGAAAACCGTAAGGGTTGTTGCTAATACCACTCCCGGCGAATTGGTACTGAATGTGCGCGCATTTGTTGAGAAAAAATAAAACGCCTTACTCTTCTTCGAAATAATTTAGATCCTTCCCAAAAGTCTCTTTGAGCTGACTTAGGCTGTAAAGCGCCATTAATATAAAGACTAAACCTACAATATAAGCCGACCAGGCATCTCCTAGGTTTAGCCCCATCAAGAATCCAAAACTGATCATAATAAGATTTACCGATCCTCTAACAAAATTTGGAATCGTATTGGCTGTCGTTGATCTGATGTTGGTGCCAAACTGTTCTGCTGCTATTGAAACAAACAGAGCCCAGTAACCGGTTGCGGTTCCTAAAAGAAAACAAACAAGGTAGTAGATATCTGCTGAGATACCGTCCATAAAAAACAAGAATGAGGTTACTAAAACTAAAGTAAAGACCAGGTATATTGCCACTACCTTTTTACGACTTTTTAGTAATTGACTTAGGAGACCAGAAATTAAATCGCCAAAAGATAAACCGATGTAGGTATACATTACCGCCGTTCCATTGTTGATGTCTTTAATTCCCAATAAGGGAGCAAAGTTGTCACTGGAATTCATGACTAAAAGACCAACCACATACCATATCGGAATACCAATCACAATGCAATGAAGGTATTTGATGAAATTCTTTTTATTGAAGAAAATGATTTTAAGATTTCCTTTTGATACCGTTTTGTCATCAGACATTTTTTCAAAAAAGGACGATTCAATCGTGCCAACACGAAGAAGGAGTAGAAAAACCCCAAGCATTCCTCCGACTATGTATGTAACCTGCCAATTGGCCAATTGAGTTCCTGTGAGGCTATAAATGAAATCTCCAATAATTTGACCCTCAGCTCCAACTAAAGAAGCTACAACGGCTCCTAGGGCGCCAAAAGTGACAATAATCATCGTGCCGTAACCGCGTTTTTCTTTTGACATCATTTCGGATACCAATGTAATACCAGCTCCTAGCTCTCCGGCTAGTCCAATTCCGGCAACGACTCTAATAATGGCGTAGCTGGTAATATCCGTAACAAATGCATTCAATAAGTTGGCAATCGAGTACAGAAGTATGGAGCCAAACAAGACCTTAATCCTTCCTTTTTTATCCCCAAGGACACCCCAAAGGAGTCCGCCTACTAACATTCCAAGCATTTGCATATTGAACAAAAACTTTCCCGTAGATGCTTGTTCTTCAATAGAGTATCCTATCATAATTTGACTAAGACTTTCAGCTTTAACCACGCCGAAAAGCACCATGTCATAGATGTCCACAAAATAACCCAACGCTGCAACAATGATTAAGATGATTACTTTTTTGTCAGGAACATTACTATTTTCATTCATGGAACGAAATTAAAATTTTTGATTAAATAAAAATCTTCATTTTTATGAAAGGAAAAACAATTCCTAATGTTTTTTCTCCTTACTTTTAATTTAAAATAAAGACAATGGTTCGAAACTTATCTGAAGAAGGTTCAATTCTAGGTCAATATATGGCTGAAATTAGAGATGTAAATATCCAGCGTGACCCCATACGCTTTCGTACTAATCTGGAAAGAATAGCGGAGATTCTAGGGTATGAAGTTTCGAAAAAAATGAATTATGAAGAAATAGAGGTAGAAACCCCATTAGGGAAGTCAACAGAATTCAAACTTAAAGATGAACCGGTATTAATTACTATACTGAGAGCTGGGCTCGCTATGCATAACGGGTTATTAAGAACGTTTGATCGAAGTGATAGTGCTTTTGTATCTGCATATCGAGAACATACCTCCCCTGAAGAATTTAAAATACATGTAGAGTATTTGGCCGCTCCAAATCTTGATGATCGTGTTTGGGTAATATCAGATCCGATGTTGGCTACGGGGCGATCAATGGTAAATGTGTACAATGCATTACTTAAATTTGGTAAACCCAAAAAAGTATATGTTCTCATATCTATAGCCACACCTCAAGCCATTGAACTGGTTCAGAAAAAACTTCCATCTGATGTTGAAATTTGGACAGGTGCTATCGATGCAGAGCTAACCGCTGAATCCTATATTGTTCCTGGCTTGGGAGATGCAGGTGATTTGGCTTATGGAGTAAAAGTTTAAACAATGAATTGGGGAGCATATAGTGCACTTTTTGGCCTGGCAACTTTTAAATTTATGTTTGCTGCTTTTCCTGGTCCAGCCTTAAACATCTCATTTATAGAAACCTATATTTCTATTGTATTAGGAGGAACATTAAGCTCTGCTGTATTTTATTTTGCAAGTGATTATTTTATGCTCAAAACCAATCAGAAGCGTAAACGGAAGATCAACCAGCTGATTCTTGATGGAAAGGAAATTCCATTTAAACCCAAGTTCACAAGAGTAAATAAGTTCATTATTTTTTGCAAACATAAATTTGGTATGTATGCCATCTGTTTTTGGGCTCCATTTTTTTTATCAGTTCCACTCGGGAGTATTGTAGTAGCCAAATTCTATGGTAAACTGAAGTATACCTTTTTATATGTTTTTTTTGGAATGATCATAAATGCAAGTTTAACCACGTTTTTAGCCTATGTCATTTTCTAATAAACATATTTTTTTTGATCTGGATAGAACACTTTGGGATTTTGATGAGAATTCAAAACAGGCCTTAAAAGAGATTATTGCTCATTACAAATTGATTCCTGTTTTTGGTTCTTTCGATCGTTTTTATAGAGCTTATGAGAAACACAATTCAAGATTATGGGGGGAGTATGGAAAAGGAAATTTACAAAAAGACATTTTGCGGTTTGAGCGGTTTAATGCGACATTAAAACAATTCGGAAAAGATGATGTGTCATTGGCTAAAAAAATGGGTGAGATGTATGTTGAAATTTCTCCCCGTCAGACCAGACAATTCCCAAATACAAAAGAAGTTCTAGAAGAATTAAAGAAGATGGGTTATCATCTTCACATCATCACAAATGGTTTTGAAGAGGTTCAGTATATCAAGCTAGAAAATTGTGGCTTAAGGGAATACTTTGATGTTATTGTATGCTCTGAGGCGGTTGGTAAAAACAAGCCTGCTCTTGCGATATTTAATTATGCATTAGAACAGGCCAATTGCATAGCCGAAAATGCAATGATGATTGGAGATGATTATATTGCTGATGTTTCAGGAGGCTTAAAAGCTGGTTTACAAGCCATTTTGTTTGATCCACATTTACGCTCTACTGAGAAATATGAATTCACTATTCAAAACCTTAATGAGCTGCCCTTATTGGCTACAAAGCTCCTCCGTATATAGATTTAAGTGTTTTCTTGCCGCATTTTTTCGTAAAGAATAATCCCTGTGGCTACACTCACATTTAAGGATTGAATTTCACCATGCATGAGGATTTTAGCTCTGACATCGGACAAATTGATCAGATCAGATGTAATGCCGTTTTCTTCGGATCCCATTATAATTCCGACGGAACCTCTTAGGTTTATTTCATGTAGAGGTAAAGAGGATTTTTCCGAACACGCAATCAGTCTTATGCCTGACTGCTGAATATAAAACAATGTGTTTTTGAGATCATCGGTCTTACATACAGGGATACGACTTAGGGCTCCTGAAGATGTTCGAACAGCATCAGATGATACTAAGGCAGATCCTTTAGAGGGGATTAAAATAGCATCGACTCCCTGGCATTCAGCTGATCTTGCAATGGCTCCAAAATTTCTAACATCAGTTATGCGGTCTAAAATCAGAATATTCACCTTTTGCTCTTTTTCCATCCATTGGTCTACAAGAGTTTCAATATTTTGATATTCAATAGGCGTTACGAATGCAATCACACCTTGATGATTTCCAGAAGTTAATTTGTTTAATTTCTGAACAGGGACATATTGAATGTTATAGTCTTTGCCTGCAAGGATTTCTTTCAGTTCTCGAAAATGTTCTTTTTCAATTCCTTTCTGTATCAAAATCTTGTTTAGTTCCTGATCTGACTTTATGGCTTCAAGTACAGGGTGTAAACCAAAGATGACATCCTTTTTTTCCTTTCTTGGATATTTGTCTCTTTTTTCTTCCATCTATGTGAATTTATATTCAATTTGAACATTGTTTTTTAAGGTGAGCTCAACCGGGCAGGTTCGAGCAGCTTCAATAACCTTTTTCAATGTGTCATTATCCCAATTGTTTTCGGACAGCTTCATTTCAATGATAATCTGATCAACTTTTCTTGGTTTATTACCCATTATTTTTTTTACGCTTGCTTCACAATTCTCAAAAGTGATATTGTTGTTATTGCAATAAATCCCTATAATGGTCATTGCACAAGAGGCAAGTGATGTAGCTAAAATATCCGTAGGAGAAAATGCTTCACCCTTTCCATTATTATCGGTAGGGGCATCAGTGATAAAAGTATCGCCTGATTTTAAATGCTTACAAGCAGTGCGTAAATTTCCTAAATAGCTAACTTCTGATATTTGCATCGATGTTCAATTATGTCGCGAAGTTACGCTATTTCATAGCATTGAGAACAATTTCTAAGGAAAAATGACTTCCATATTGTTTTACTTATCTTTATCCCTCAAATAATAGCTACTATGAAATTCACATTGTCCCTTTTGATGTTACTCACATTCATTTTTTCTTTTCATGCACAGAATGAAATGAAATACAATGCAAATCCCACATCCCCTGAATGGATTAAATTAATGTATCAAGAAAATCCAAATCCGGGATTGGTTATAAAACAACATGATGCCTATTATGCAACACATGATTTCATAAAAAATGAACATACGCAATATTTCAAGAGATGGTTAAGAGCACTGAGTCGCGAAGTTTCTTTTGACTTAAATAATCAGGCAGACAAGAATTATGTTAAAAAGTCAAAAATTTTGAGGTCTTCAAAAGATGAAAACTCAGCATGGTCTTGTATAGGTCCTTATGATTTTGATATTGACGCTGCAAGTCGAAGCTATGCACCTGGAGCTGCTCATGTTTATACGGTGAAAAGATGTTTGACTAATCCCGATGTGATGTATGCAGGAACTGCGACTGCAGGGATGTGGAAGTCTACTGATGCAGGATTGACCTGGGACTTGACTACAAGAAATTTGGTCTTAAATGGAATTTTTGCCATAGAAATAGACCACAGTAATCCAGACATAGCCTTCTTTGAGAGCGGAGGGAACCTTTATAAAACAACGGATGGAGGTTTAAATTGGTCAATTATTGGAGATGTCTCTTTTCAATCTCAATCTCATGGGGTAAAGGATATTATAATGTCTCCAGAAAATTCTAATATTATGTACTTGACTTCAAATAATGGCTTTTTCAGAACCATAAACGGAGGAGACGTCTGGACTGAAATTATGTCCGGAGAATTTCAAGAAATTGAGCTGAATCCTGCGAATTCAAATATGATATATACTGTTAAAGTAGTTGGAGACTATACAGAGTTTTACAAAAGTATAGATGGTGCATTAACTTTTACAATACAAAACAATGATTGGCCAAGTCCACAAC
>JABJEE010000133.1 GCA_018665005.1 Flavobacteriales bacterium | reverse complement strand
GTTGGAACGGACAAATTTAAAGATTTAGATTGACATAGAAAGTCTAATTGACACTATAGCCAACGGAAAAGGTCATCAAACATTGACTTCCCCCAAGGCGTGTTGCCATAATCTTTTTTAATTTTAGCTTTTAACTCAACCAGTGTAAACACTTTGTTCTTGCCTTTATCTGGAGTTAAATCCTCATTATTAGGAGCCACAATTTCAATTTGTTTCGCGAAATAAACAATTCCACCATCTTCGGTAGCCAAACCCAGTATGGTTCCAGGAAGACCGGAATATCCTTCTGGCCCCGTAGCAGTTGTGAGTTCTGGAGTGTACCAGGCATATATCCTCGTGCTGTCATTTTTCTCATAAATGGCCTTCCGACAATCATAACCACTTATGTTTCTTTTACTTTCAGTGATTTTCCACTTGCGCTGTGGTAAAGAGTCTTTGATGTAAATGTTCTGACCAAAAAGTCCAAGAATAATAAATTGACTTTCTTCCCCAAAGTATTGATAATAATAATTCTTAGTTGTCATCCATCCCATTCTTCCTTCAGCAATGTCTTGAATAGGTCTAAAAACAGATGAGGTATCGTTGAAGAGAAGTTCAAATTTGTCAATTTTGATTTTATTATCTTCATTAATCATCTTACTCATTCTACTGTCCTGAAATCGTTTAAGTAGGTTTGTTCTTCGTTCGAAAGTAATTTTCCCAAAAGTATTATACTGACTGAAACCAGTTGAGGAAATAAATATGAAAAAACTTAAAAAAGTTATTTTCTTAATGCCATCCTTTATACTCATCTTCTTTGGTTTTATTGTTATTAAATTTATAAGTAAGTCTCATTAAAAAATATCGAGAGATAATTCTAGTAGAATTATCGGTGATTACATTTCCATTGACTTGACGTATGAGATTTGTGTTCTGGTTCAAAATATCATTAGCATTCACGGCAAGGATGAGGTTTTCTGTTTTCAAAAAGGCTTTGCTTAATTCAGCATTAATTACAAAAATATTTTGGTCAAAACCATTTGAACGTCCTTTATTTATCGTGTAGTTAGCATCTACTTTAATTTTAAATCCTCTTTTAATTCTCCATTCACCTTCTGCCGTGTATGATTGTGTACTGTAGGGTTGATTGGAAAATTGGGATAATGATGAAACAGGATTTACATAGGAGTAACTGTTGCCGATATTAATCTCTAATGAATCAAAATTAAATTGGATGCCCAATCCTCCTGATATTGATGTGTTTTGAGTCACATTTTCAACATCATTAATGAAGTTCGTATATTTTGAGTAATTCGCATTAACGTTCGGCTCAAATTCAATTTTTCTACTCAGAATTGGAAACCCAGCACCTGCAAACAGTGTTCCGAATATATTACCGTCGACGTTTCTCGTTTGTGAAATGGTTCTTCCATATTCATCATAGGATGTTGAATTTGCAAAGGCATTGTCTGTGTAGGTAGCTCTTATTCCACTCCATATGTATCTTCCGCTTAATGCTTTCCAAGTATTAAAATTAATGTTTAGGGAATGGACATAGTTGGGTTTCAAGTCGGGGTTTCCTATCTGAATGGCATTGGGATTGGTATTGTCTTGAACGGGTTGTAGGTCATTCATAGATGGTTGATCCGAACGTGTATTGTACTTGATGTTTAATCTGGTTCCTTGTGAGGGTTTAAATTGATACCTTAATTGAGGAAGAAAATTGTTGATGTTTTGAGAGATCAAGCTATCCGTGATGAGGTTGGTGTTATCGATTATTATGTTTCGATAACCCAAACCAGCTTGAAAAGTATGTTTAAAGTTTTGATAACTCAAAATGGCCGTTCCTCTATTTTGAATCCTTACATTATCGAAGTTATTAGAAAGGTCATTTATTGGTACGTTGTTGTTCAACCTGTCTTTTGCAAAAATCTCTTGAGTTGACTTATTGTTTTGATATAAATACTCTACCTGAAGTTTGAGGTATTTACTTATGGGTTCCGTATATGTAAGTATTCCAGATTGATTTACAGACTGGTTTTCATTCGTTTTGTCTTGCTCAATTAGTGAGTCTGATGGATTTGGAAGATAGTAATTAGCTGTGTTTTCCAATGAACTTTCTGTTTCATTGTCTGAAGTCTTTAAATAGTATTCAGCTTTCAACTCTCTTTTTGGCTTTTTAAACTTGCGAATGATTCTGAACTCTGACTCGCTTGAAAATCCTTTTGAATCATTAGAATTAAAAATATTAGTTTGCAATGACTGGTTGCTATCTTCACCGAAAAAACTATTCCTTGTACTTGAGCTGTCTGTAGCCGCATCAAATCTAAAGCTAGGTTTAATTTCTATTGAGGTAAGAGAATCAAGTTTGGTCTTGTATGCCAAATTTATCCGATGAGACTTTGTTCGTTCCTTTAAATCCACTGAGTCCACTGTTCTGTAACTTGTATCAGCAAGGAAATAGCTGGATTGGCTTCTCGAAACAGCATTAAGATCACTTTCGTAATAGGAATAATTCACATTAATCTTTCCTGTTTTTCCAATCTTGTCGGAATAATACATTCCTGTTTTTAGTGTTCTAGGAATACCGCTCGTATTTGCAGAGCTACTTTGATCCCACCAACTTCCATTCCTTTCATTATCAAGCCCAAACTTGGCTGCGTCACCAAATCCAAAATTTGATTTAGGAGTATTCGAGGTCAATGCAAATACAGATATTTTTCTTTTTTTATTGAAATTGTTATAAAGAAATTCACCTTCATAAAACGCATTGTCTTCAAATAATGCAAAATCAGAAGCTCCTGTGATTTTCCCGAAATACCCTTTTTTAGCATCATCTTTGAGCTTCAGATCCATCACCTGAATTTTATCATCATCACCTATGGAAGCTCCCTCACGGTCTTTTTCATATACATCTACGCTCTCAATTCCTTTGGCTCCAAGATTTCTTGTTGCTATTGTTGGGTCAGAACCAAAAAACTCGTCGCCATCAACCAATACTTGATCAATGTCTTGACCTTGAGATGTGATTGAGCCATCATTTTCGACCTTGATTCCCGGTAATTTTTTGAGTAAGTCCTCAACAACCGCATTTTCTGCAACATTAAAAGAATCAGCAATATATCGTAAAGTATCTCCAACAAAATAAATGGCATTCTTATTGGCAATAATGAGTACCTCTTCAAGCTGTTGGGAGATGGGATTCATTTTAATTACAGGAATATCAATTTCAGCATTTTCACTGTTCCCAAAAATAAAATATGACTTTTGATCTAGACCGGGATGCTCGATGATTAAATTAAAGGTATCTGTAGGAAAGCCAGAGAGTTCAAACTCTCCCAATTCATTTGTTCGTGTGAAATTCAATAGTACAGAATCCTTTAAACGAACTGCCATTACAGATGCTCTGTCTATGGGTTTCGATCCAGTTGTGTCGTATACAACACCTGTTATTTTCATGGATTGAGAGAATCCGTTAATACCGAAAAATGAGATAAAAAGACAAAATAATAGAAATGTTTTCATTGAGTTTAATTTAAGCATCACTTGGTAAGACGAATAAAACTTCAAATAGTTTAATTCGGAATGTGGTTTAGGGTATTTCATTTTAGGGTTTTAATTTGGCTTCAAGTAGCAATTGATATGAGAATCCATCACTTTCCTCAACATTTGTAAATTCGATAATCAACGGTCTGCCAATATATCGTTCTCGGTTATTTCTTATTTTTTTGATAAGCGGGGATTCTTTGGAAATCGCTAACATAGAAGAGTACAATCCGTCATTTCCTCCTACTTTAATAAATTCCAAATTGTATGCTTCTAAGGCAAAAAAACCTCTGAAATTTGTTTCAAAACTACCTTGTTGTTGAATGATGCTTAGAGCAGGTTGATCACCCATTTCTTTAAAGTAGTCAGCTTTCAAATAGGTCCTTTCGGAAGACAAGTTCAAATCTTCAAAGTATTTAAACCCCGTATAGATACATGTACCCGATGTGTCATAAAAAGATATGATTTGATGATAATAATTTGAATCTTTTTGATAATCGTATATCAGCTCGGTACTGACTCTCTTCTTTGAGTTTAGATAATAGTAATCAAATGTGGTTTCGTGTAAAGTGTCATTATCAATACTGGTGAGCTGATGAATCATGTTATTACCATCTATGAGAGCACTTCCGCTGATCGTGCTGCCATCATTACTCGTGTAATTTAAACTAGAAGCTATAAATAAAGAGGAGTCGTTATCAATTGAATTCATCAATGCGAAAAAGAGAGAATCTTCAGGGTAATCACTGTTTTTTGAGATACTCACATTCTCTTGATTGATATATTCCTCTTTAATTTCATTTTGATTACACGCGGTAATCAAAAGACTGAAAAGAAAAAGAATCAAAAAATATTTCATAATTGTATGCTTAAATACGCCGAATAACCCTAAAAGTTACTCTTAATAGTCAGTTGAAGTTTTTGATAAATCCAAACTTTAAATTTATAGGCCAATAAATAAACTGAAGGTAAAATAATTAGAGTTAAGAAGGTGGCAAAAGTTAAGCCGTAAATAATGGTCCATGCCATCGGTGCAAAAAACATATTGTTGTCACCCCCAAGAAATATATTTGGATCATATGAAGAAAACAATCCGAAAAAGTCAATATTAAAACCGATCGCTAGTGGTATTAATCCTAGCACCGTTGTAATTGCAGTTAATAGAACAGGACGAAGTCTTGTTTTTCCACCTTGCACAGTGCAATCCAACAGGTCTTTATCTGAAAGAAGCTCGTGATCTTCAAGGCCCAACTCTTCTCGTCTTTTTTTACGAAGTGAGTTGGTGTAATCGATGAGTACAATTGCGTTATTGACAACCACTCCGGCGAGAGAAATGATTCCTATCATTGTCATGATGACGACAAAATTTTGACGTGAAATAACCAAACCTAAGAACACACCTATTAAAGAAAGTACAACCGACAATAATATGACTGTTGGCGCAGAATAAGAATTGAATTGTGAAACTATGATTAAAAGCACCAGGAATAATGCAATAAGTAACGCTTTACTCAAAAAAGCCATTTCTTTTGCCTGTTCATCCTGTTGTCCTGCGAATCGGTAGTTCACATCTTTATTAAGATTTCCTTTTTTCTCATAGGTTATCATTTCGGTTTTTAGTTTTTCCACGACCTCATTTGCATTAAACCCTTCCGTCACATTAGATGTAATGGAAACTTGGGGTATTTGGTCTTTTCGTATTACCGCAGAATAGCTATTACTTTCTTTCGGTTCTTCAATGACTGATCGAATAGGGATATTCATCAGTTTACCTTTATTGTTTCTGAAAATCATGCGTTGGTCTAGCAATGAATTGAAATTATTCCTGTTACTGCTGTTAAACCGTACAACAATATCATGAGTCTCTCCATCGGTTGTATAAGTAGAAACATCTTGTCCTAATAAGGACTTTCGAATCGCCATACCTACTTTATAAGTGGAGGCATTGAGTTTTCTGATTTGATCTCGATCGACCTTAATTGGTATTTCAGGTCTATTTGCATCAACATTTAATTTAAGCTTTTCAACCCCCTTAATGTTCTTTCTGTCTAAGTAGGTCTTGATTTTTTCGGCTTCACTAATGAGTTGGCTGTAATCTCCTCTACCGGTTACTTCTATATTAATTGGAGCACCTTGTGGCGGCCCTTGCTCATTTTTAGCCGCTGTGATTTCAATATCTGCAGTATACTTTCCTTTTAGGCCTGATTGAATTTTTTTCAAAACATCAGACGTTTTTATTCCTTTACGATATTGAAATTCAGCAAAATTCACGGTAATTCTTGCTTTGTGAGGTGTGTTACCCATTGAAACCCCTTGGGCAGGATCACTAGTCCCTTCACCAACTTGAGAAATAATCGACTTGATGACTCTTTGATCAGCTGGGATGCCCGTGGTGTCGTCTGCGTCCATATATTCTTTTAAAATAGCATTTAAGTCTTCTTCAATTTCTAGAGTTGTTTTATTGGTTACGGAAATGTCAGTTCCAATGGGATGAGAAATGAAAATATTCACATACTGAGGCTCGTTGTTAGGGAAAAATTCCACTTTCGGTGGAAATATGGAAAGCAACACGACTGAACCGAAAAGCATACCAACCGTCCCCAATAAAAAATAAATCGGCCTTTTTCCGATAATAGCATATCTTAAAAAACGTTCATAGATCCGCTCTAGTCTTGGCAAAAATCTATTTTGAAAGATATCAGTTCCAGGAATAAAGACAAATAAGTTCACCAAAAGTAAAATGCCTACAAAAACGCTTAAATTACCTAAACTGATCCATCCAAATAGGATAAAAAAGATCCCCACTACTCCGAATAATAATGAGTAAATAAAGACTTTTGATTTTTTGGGTTTTGATTGTTTAACCTTCATGTAAGTTACAGCCAATACTGGGTTAATTACAAGAGCCACAAATAATGAAGAGGCAAGTACAATCATTAAAGTCATCGGTAAAAACTTCATGAATTCTCCAATAATCCCTGGCCACAAGGCCAAAGGTATAAATGCAGCAATGGTTGTAGCGGTTGATGATATTATGGGCCAAGCAACTTCTCCGACTCCCTCGGTTACTGCCGTATAGGCAGAGTGCCCTTCATCCATGTATCTGTAAATGTTTTCGACAATGACAATGCCATTGTCTACGAGCATTCCAAGTGCAAGAACCAATGAAAATAAAACCATCACATTTAATGTGATGCCCATAGAATTCAATATCAGAAATGACATCAGCATTGACAATGGTATAGCTACACCTACAAACAAAGCATTTCTTAGCCCCAAGAAGAATAAGAGTACACCGACGACCAAGATAATTCCAAAAATGATTGAATTTTCAAGATTTGACACCATGTCTCTAGTCACATTAGATTGGTCATTTGTTAAACTCACTTCTACACTTTTCGGAATTGTTCCGTCTTTCTTTGCTCCTTCAATAATCTCATTGATTTTTGATGATGCAACGAGCAAATTTTCGCCTCCTTGCTTTTTTATATCCAGCATCACAACGGATGTTCCAAATTCACGGGCATATGATGTGGTATCAGAATTCCCAAAGAAAACTTCGGCTACGTCCTCAAGGTAAACCGGTTTATTCTCGTCCTGTTTTATGACTGTTTTTTGGAGTTCTTGTGCATTTTCGTATTCGCCTTCTATTCGTATTGTTTTTCGAATATCATCCATTAGAATTTCACCCCCGGGAATCGTTTGATTTTCGGCTTTTATGGCGTTTTCAATATCATCAATAGTCACATTTACGGCTTGAGCGCGAATAGGATCTACCTCGATTCTCATTTCTTGCTCAGGAAGACCTCTGATGTCAACTTCACTGATTTCGCCCAATTCTTCAATTTTTTTCTCTAAATCTTCAGCAACTCCCTTCAGGACGCTCGCATTTTCAGCTCTTAAATTGATATTAAGAATTGGCATTTGAGATGGGTCAAGCTCAAATATATTAGGTTCGGCAGGAAGCTGAGGAAAGTCACTTTTAGTACGGGCTTGATCTACGGCATCTTTAACTTTACCGAGGGCCTCATCTACGGGCATTTTAAAATCAAACTTTACTCTAATCGTTGTATAACCATGAACAGAATTTGAGTTGATTTCATCAACCAGCTTTATGCCACCAATTTCTTTTTCAATCGCCTTAGAAATCTTTTCAGACATGTATTTTGGTGATGATCCTGGCTTTGCTATTCCAATGTAAATTTCGGGTATTTTCAGCTCTGGAAAATTCTCTTTCGGCATTGTTTGATAGGCTGCCATTCCTCCAATGATAATGACGAGTGCAATGAGGAATACTGTTTTGGCATTTTTTACTGCCAATGTAGTTAACCCGAACCCTTTTGAATTACTCATGTTAAACTTATTTGATTCTTACGATGTCTTTCTTAGTGATTCCTCTTGCTCCACTTTCAATAATGAGCGTTCCAGCATTTATGGATTTGTTCTCCTCAATTAGAGCTACACCATCATAGGTGGTAATTGTATTGATGAAAACTTGTTCAACTGCATAGGTCTCTTTTTTTGCCTTATTTAGAACCCATACATAATCCATATTATTCTGGTTTTTTAGAATGCTTTTTGAAGGGATAACGAGACCAGCGTCAATTTTCAGGTCAGTGATTTCAACCTCTGCGAGCATATTTGGCATTAACGAAGTATTGTTATTAACCTCTGTTCTTATGGTAAAAGTTCTGTTTGTTGGATCTATAAAGTTACCTACACTTTTAACTTTTAGATTCATGCTTTTCAAATCGTAATTGGGAAACGAAATATTTAGTTCAGTACCCTCTTTGACATTTTTAAAATGTTTTTCTGATACCGAAGCTGTAATTTCAACTTGCTTGTTATTCACCAATCTCAAAATGGGCATTTGAGGGGCTACAAGCTGTCCTGTTTTTGCATATACTTCATCAATGATTCCTGAGAACGGGGCAGTGACAATCATTTTCGATTTTTGGATTTCAAGTGTTTTTAGTTTTGCTTCTAAGGAATTCACTTGATTTTCAGCTGTTTTTTTGTCTAATTCAGTTCCTAATTCTTGTTTATATAAGTCAATTTGTTTACCCAGCATGTAATTCGCATAATCCAATTGCGTTTTGAGCTCAATAATATTGGCATTGATTATAGATTCATCCATCGAAAGAATAAGTTGATCTTTTTTAACGGTGTTTCCTGAAGACACATGCATTTGAGTAATTAAACCCGACATTTCAGAGTTTAACAGAATATCTTTATCTGTTGAAACGTTTCCCTGTACCTTGATTTTGTGTGAAAAACTTGTGTTTTGAGCTTCGCTCGCTACGACTAAGGGGATAAGGTTTCCTTTTTTATTCCCTTCATTTTCTTTAACCTCCTCAGAACAGCTGAATATGATTAGTAGGGCAAGGCTTAAAGCTGATATTTTTTTCATTATGCTTTTATTTGATATACAATTTATTATACAATTTGTCCAATTTAATTTTGCTTTTAAAAACATTAATTAGTGTGGCGGTGTACTCCGCTTGAGTCATAATTAACTGGTTTAGTTTTTGCGTCACCTCAGTATTGCTGATTTTACCAGCTTTTTGTTTCATGATGGCATTTTTGTAAATCTTCTCAGTGAGTATAATGTTTTGATCCTGAAGATCTTTCTGTCTTTGGGCAGTTTTGAGCTCATTTTTAAATTGAATTTCTTGAAGTTTTAATCCGTTTTCTGTTGTTTTCAGAGTGTTTTCATCTTGCATAAATTTGATCTGTGCTTGTTTTAAGGTTGATTTGCCCTTTCCACTTGAAAAAACAGGAACAGTCATTTGAACACCCCATGAAGTTTGAGAATACCAAGGTTTATTCGAGAAAAAGTCAAAAGTCGTTCGGTATGCATTGTACCCTTGTTGAAAATAAGCGGATAAAGAAGGTAAGAATCCTGCTTTATTGTTTTTGATGTCGCAAGCAGAAAGTTTGATTTGATTTTCAAGTAATTTTAAAGTAGAGTTGTCGTTCACCGTACCTAAAGATGGACTTAATGCACTCAAGCTAAGTTCATCTATGCTTGTGGATAATGAAAAAGTCGAATCTAAAGGACAATTCATACTGTACTTTAATAGTGCCATTGCATTTTGAAGTTGTAATTCAGCATTTTCTTTGTTATTCATTGTTCTTAAAACAGCATAGTGTATTTGATCAAATTCTTCTTGGGTCATTAATCCCAATTCGAGAAACCCTTTTTGTTTTTCTTCTACTTGAAGAGTAAGTTGAAGTATAGAATCAGCAAATAAATTATTTTCTGTAGCGACTGATGCGATGTGATAAGCTTCAATCACTCCAAATAAAACTTCCTCTCTAGATCTGTTTTTTTGAATAGATTGTAATTCAATCAATAGCTTAGAAGCT
Source organism: Flavobacteriales bacterium (assembly GCA_018665005.1). GTDB lineage: Bacteria > Bacteroidota > Bacteroidia > Flavobacteriales_D > Crocinitomicaceae > UBA952. The sequence continues at coordinate 4,938 of JABJEE010000133.1, read as the reverse complement.
TCTAGTCCAACAAAATAAGAGCCATCAAATAACAGTTGATTTACATTTAAACTGGCCGATGAATTAAATTCGGTTCCTGCCCTAAAAGCTATGACTTGTCCTTCGGGTGATTGAGGATTAAAAAAGCTTGCATCGATGACTTGAACAGGAAGATTTAAAAATTGATTAAATCCACCACTGATGTAAGCTTCAGGCATTCCTGCAGATAAATATTCTCTTTTTTTATGGATGGCTTTGTTGTATTCTAAATCGGCGTTTACGATGTCAAAATGATGTTTTAACGCATAATCTTTAGCATCTAGTAGTGTCAATTGCCCAATAGATAGGTTTGAGAAAAATGCACAAATTGCAATGGTTACGATATAATGTGAATATTTCATTGTTCGTTTTTTAAAATTTGTTCTTGAAAGTATTTTAGTCCTTTCTCGTTGGCAATCCCTCTGATATGCAGTCGGAAGTTTTCAAGAAAAACGGTTTCGTATTTGAATTCCGGCCAGGGAAACACCTCGCCTTCAATGATGGTATCAATATTAGATACAAACATTTTTGAGTAAATTTCTTTATGAATATCTTCTCTGTAAATCCCTTCTTCTATTCCACGATTGATATTTTTTATGAATTGATTGTAGATATAACCCCATTTGTGTTCATACTTGAGCTGCCATGCAGTCGGGTAATTCTTTTTCAGGTCGTGAAAAACGGTAGGGTTAACAGCTTTCAAAGTCTCAATAACATATCTTGAATGCATAAGTAATTCATCAATAGCGTTACCGGCTTCAAGCGAAGCTTTTTCGAACATATCTCTATCCTCTGTTATTTTTGCTTCTATTATGTTTTCAACGAGCTGATTCTTGTCATTAAAGTGGTTGTATAAGGTTTTTTTAGAAATACCAAGTTGATTGGCTATATCATCCATCGTAACACTTTTGATCCCCAACTTCATAAAAACAAGTCCGGCGCGCTCTAATATATCAGTCTGTTTTGAATTCACATTGCAAAATTATCATATTTTTCTACTAAGGAAACTATGAACTGTTAAAAAGTGTAAAAAGTGTAACATTAAAAAGGTGTAATTTTAAAAAAATGTACTTTTGACTATGCTTAAAGCAATTGGAATTGATTTTGGTTTAAAGAGAACAGGATTTGCAATGACAGATGATTCTGGTATTATTGCTAGCCCTTTAGAAACTATTGACTCTAATGAACTTCCTATTTACTTAAAGAAGTTAATTGAAGTACAGAAAATTCAGCTTGTTGTTATTGGGTATCCTTTGTCAATGGATGGTACCGATACTGATATAACTGAAAATGTTCGTCAATTTGAGAAGTTTGTAAAGGCAAGCTATCCAAACCTTAAAGTTGCTTTATATGATGAAAGGATGACCTCAAAAATTGCCCAAAATGCTTTAGTACAAATTTCTAAGAAACAGCAAAGAAAACAAAAGGGACTTATTGACAAAATGAGTGCTGCCATTATCCTTCAAGATTATATGAATTCCCTTAGTTAGTCTGAATTACTTATTTTTGCAAAAAAAAAACATGATACTACCAATTCTTGCATATGGAGATCCAATTCTTAAAAAGGAATGTGATGAGATAGGCCAGGACTATCCGAAACTGAATGAGTTAATTTCAGATATGTTTGAAACCATGTACAAAGCTAAAGGAGTAGGTTTGGCAGCTCCGCAGATTGGAAAGAACATTCGTCTTTTTATTGTAGACGGTAGTCCATTTGCAGAAAAAGAGGAGGGAGAAGAGGACGATCCCTTGGCGGAAGGCATCGAGAATTTTAAAAAAGTATTTATTAATCCCATTATCGAAGAAGAGGAAGGTAAAGAGTGGCCTTTTCAAGAAGGATGCCTATCCATCCCAAAAATTCGTGAAAATGTATCTCGAAAACCTGATATCGTTGTTTCATATTATGATGAGAATTGGGTGCTACACGAAGAGAAGTTTTCAGGATACGCAGCTCGGATCATTCAACATGAATATGATCACATAGAGGGAGTTCTATTCACGGATTACTTAAGTCCACTTAAAAGAAAGCTTTTAAAGAAAAAATTAAATAATATTACCAACGGGCTTATTGAAATTGAGTATAAAATGAGCTTTCCAAAAAACTCCTAAAAAATGAGATTAACAATAAGTCTTTCCTTATTAGCTTTGATTTTATTCGCGTGTAGTGATGATCAGAATGCTAATCAGCCAGAAAAAGTTCAAAAAAAAACAAAAACCATATCTAAGGAGGCTTTAAATTCTCAAATTATTTTGTTGAATGACTCTTTAAAGAATTTATCAATTAGTCGATTTATGATGGATGCAAAATCTGATAAAACGGATAGGATTGCAATTGAAACAAAAATATCAGTTTTGAGACAAGAGTTAATCAATCAAAATTTGAAATATTTTCGCGTCTTTTCTAAGGATAGCTTAGCTCCTTATTGTTTAATAAATATTTACGGTATTTATGACAATATTAAAGCATATGATTTGTCTCTAAATTATTTAGATACATTAGAATATCATTATCCCGAATTTGAATTACCCAATTTAATTTTGGACCTAAGAGCCGTCACTCTTGATTATGTGATTAAGCCAAGAGATATTTCAAAAATTAAAAAGGCATATGAGGAATTGCTTAAATCTCCTGATACAAATGATGAGGACGCCAAGCGCTATAAGAACCGTTTATTAAATATAGACAAAGGATTTAACGACTTAATTAATTAAACTTCGGAAAAGACTCTGAATCTTCTTTTTTATCAGGTTCATTAAAAAAGACCAATCCAAGCATTAATATTATCGCTGTCAATAAAATGACCTGAATAATTAAAGATTGATTGATGAGGTTAAAAGAAAAAATACTTGGTATGGAAACATAGAGCAGTATGGTTATTAATCCCCTGGGGCCGAAAAACAATAATGGTTTGAAAGGAAGTTTAAAAATAAGGAGTTGTAAATAACGAACTATAAATATTCCAGCAACAATTAGTAGTGCAATTAGAATGGTGTCTGTATTAATGATGTCTGCAGGTGCGATTAAAAATCCAAATATGATAAAGAATAAAGATCGAATAAGGAAAGCACCTTCAACAATAAGATCATGAAACTTAGTCACCTCTTTTTTAAGTTCATATACGTCATAATTTTTCATCCATTTGTTTTTATAGAAGAGTTCTAAATTACCGAGGTATAGACCTATAAATAAAATAAATAATAAAGCGGGTAGGTGATAAGCTTTTGTAATTGCATAGACCATTAAAATCAATAATATTATGGGCATAAATTTTATGCGATGATCTATTTTGTTTAAAAGAAAAATCAAACCAATCATGGCTCCTAAGGATATGATTGCAATAATTATCATTTCTAAGGTGAACACACCAATAGCTTCAAAATTTAATACTTCATTTCTCAATAAAAAGTTAAAATAAAGGACTCCAAAAATATCAGAAAGACTGCTTTCATAAATGATAAAATCCTTGTTTCTCGAGCTTAGGTAGTTTGCGCTAGGTATCGCAATAGCACTGCTGATAATACATAATGGCACCGCATTTATAAGCAAGGTTCTAAAGGGGACATCCGAAATCAATGAAAAGAAAAATGCAATCAAAAAAGACAAAAGCAGTATTGGAATAAAGGAACCTAGTATAGACTTATTAATGAGTCCAATTTTGGAGGGGTGTAATTTCAGCTCTAGAGAGCCTTCAAGTACGATCAGTATCAAACCGATTGTTCCTAAGATTGGGAGAATGGGTTGAAGGTCAGGGATTGGAGTTTCGATCACTTTGAGGATTTGTCCAACGCCAAATCCAAGAATCAAAAGCATTATTACTGAGGGAATCCTTGTTTTTTTTGCACTCAGATCAAAAATGTACGCAATGAGTAAAAGAGAACTAAGTGTTATAATAACTGTCAACTCCATAGGTGATACTAATAACAGATTTTGGTTAAAGTTAAATTATTTATTTTGATTTGGAGGACCCTAAGTAGAAGTACTTAGACAGATCAAAGTATTGTTCTGTATTTTAATGACTTCAATAAATAATTTTGGCAAATAGACCGATATTGAGTTGCATATTTGTGTAAGCAATTCAACGAAAGAATTGTCTGATAATGAAAAGCTTTGTAGATTATAGTGAGGCCGAGTAATATTAAAAAAAACATTTTTTTTCATAGTTATAGTTTAGTTAAAAAGGCCCTCAACGGAGGGCCTTTTTTAATATTAAGCCACATAAAGTATTCAAGTAAGGGTTATTACTTATATTCTTATATGGTGTATGGTGTATTTTGTCATTTGATCTTGATTTTTTGATTTTGGAGTGGTCTTGTTGCCATAGATTTGTATCAACAAAACAAAAAACAAATAAAAAATAATACACAATGAAAACAACTAAAATTAATTTCGCACTTCTTTTTTTCGCAATTCTTATTTCTGGATTTGCAAACAGTCAACAAGCCATTTATCAGGCGGATAAATACTCAATAGATGTTTCCGATGAAACCGAAGTCATTATTGATGACATAGTGAATCCACACGATGAGAGTACAGAGCCATTTAAAGCATTGATCTACCCTAATCCTTCTTTAACGGGAAAGGTTAAAATGTCCTGGATGGACAATCAGAATGTCGATCAAATCTTATTAATACGTGACAGTTTTGATGGCGTTGTTGAGATAAGTGTGAAGGATGCAAAAGAAGTTACAGTTGATAATTTAGAAAATGGTCATTACTTCGTAAAATTTTATTTCAAACAAAACCTTTTAGCCACTCAAAAGCTGAAGGTAATGAAAGAATAATCGCTTTTAGTTTATAGTTATAGTTTAGTTAGTAAAGGCCCTCAACGGAGGGCCTTTACTTTTTATATTGAATTTGATTCTGACTAAGCGTTAATACTTAGATGGCGCTAAAGTGAATGCTGTATTTTGAATTATCCT
>JABJEE010000132.1 GCA_018665005.1 Flavobacteriales bacterium | reverse complement strand
GTATTAATTGGAGTCATACTTTTAGCGATGAAAGCTGATGGCGAAAGTTTTATCTCTTTTGTCACTGCTTCATTTGAGCAAACATTGAGCTTTAATGGTTTAATTTTAAATGGCAACCTAATTGCTTTTATTATTCTGCAAATGTTAATCATACACGTGCCTTTATTAGTTGCTTTAGTGACAGGCGACCTGGTTTCTGGAGAAGCTGCCATGGGTACGCTTCGAATGATGGGTACAAAACCGATTAGTAGAAATAGTTTTTTATTGTCGAAGTTTCTTGCCGGGGCGATTTATACATTCTTTCTCACTGTATGGCTGGCCTTTTTATCTCTAATCATAGGTCAATATATGTTCGGTACGGGAGATTTAATTGTTTTAAATAGTGATGGCCTTGTCATTATACCTGAAAACGATATTATGTGGCGTTATGGGCTGGCATTTTGCTTGGCCTATTTATCTCTACTTTCAATAGCAACAATGTCCATCTGTTTTTCTGTCTTTTCTGACAATTCAATAGGTCCGATTGTGAGTACAATGGCCGTTATTATTTTATTTACAATTATCGGGTCTCTAGATGTGTCTACCTTCGATTACATTCAACCTTTTTTAATTACCACGCATATGGCATCTTGGCGTAGTCTATTTGAAATCCCTGTTCCTTATGATGCCATTACAGATAGCATAATTATACTTCTTATCCATATTATTGGTTTTACATTATTGGCATTATGGAGGTTCAATAAAAAAGATATAAATACATAACATGAAATACATATTCATCATAATAATTGGTTTGTTTAGTGGGGCATTCTATGCACAGGATTCTGCTCAAGACTTATTGAATAAGGTAGTAGAGAAAACGAGTCTGGTTAATGACTATTCAGCATCAGTGTTGATAAAACCAGATGTTCCTATGATCAAATCTTTGCCAGTTAAAGCCAAGATTTATTTTAAGAAGAAAGACAAGTTTAAAGTGGTTTCAAAGAGTATAGCCATACTTCCAAAACAGGGGTTTACAGATGTAAATATATTTCTTTCAAATCCCAAAAACTATATGGTTGTTGAAGCGGGCACAAAAATGATTAATAATACAAATACCAGACTTCTTACCGTTATCGCGAACGAAAGCTCGAGCGAAATCATTCTGGCTAAATTATATGTTCATCCAGTCCATCATGTTATTTTAGAGTCTGAAATTACAACTCGAAGCAGTGGCACAGTTAAAGTGAATTATCAATATTCGACTCAGTTGTCTTACGGACTTCCGTCTCAAATAAAATTCACGGTTGATGTCAAAGAGTTTAAAATGCCTAAAAGTTTTTCAACCAACCCCCACAAATCCAGTACGTCAAAAAAAAAGCAAAGAAAAACGGGAACAATTGTGCTTACTATTACCAATTACATAGTAAATAAAGGGGTTTCTGATTCTATATTTCAAAAGTAAGAAAGAATCCATTCTAAGATCTTCTCGCAATTTTAATGGATTGATTACATTTGTTTCTCAAAACGAATTATGAAATTACTTGAGAATAAAATTGTTATAATTACCGGAGCTTCAAGAGGTATCGGTAAATCCATAGCGGAAGAATGCGTTCAACAAGGCGCAACGGTTGTTTTTACATACTTGTCTTCTAAAGAAAAAGCAGAAGCCTTGGAGAAAGAACTAAGTGCGAATGGTGGAAAAGCAAAAGGATTTCGGTCTGATGCTTCGAAGTTTGATGAAGCTCAAAAACTGGTTGATGATGTAGTAGCTGAATATGGCACTATTGATGTGCTCGTTAATAATGCGGGTATCACAAGAGACACTTTACTTATGAGGATGTCAGAGGAGCAATGGGATGAAGTAATAAATACCAATCTAAAATCAGCATTTAACTTAACCAAAGCTGTTCAGAGACCTATGCTAAAAGCAAGGAAAGGTTCTATTGTCAACATGTCATCAGTGGTTGGTGTAAAAGGTAATGCGGGGCAAGCAAATTATGCTGCTTCTAAAGCAGGGTTGATTGGTTTTACAAAATCAGTTGCTGCAGAATTGGGCTCTAGAAATATTAGATGTAATGCAATAGCACCTGGGTTTATTGAAACAGAAATGACTGAAGCCTTAGATCAAAAGGTGGTTGAGGAATGGAGAAACGGTATTCCTCTCAAAAGGGGAGGTAGCCCGCTTGATGTTGCCAACGCTACTGTGTTTTTAGCTTCAGATATGTCGGCATATGTAACAGGGCAGACGCTTCATGTTTGTGGTGGAATGTTAATGTAATCAAATGAATATACGTCCAAGGAGAAATAGAAAAAACGCTGCGATTCGTGACATGGTTCAGGAAACTCAGTTGAGTACTGACAATTTGATTTACCCGATGTTTTTAAAGGATGGGAATAAAATCAAAGAGGACATTCCTTCACTTCCAAATATTTACAGGTGGTCAATAGATCTTTTATTGTCTGAAATTGAAGAATGTTTGAAGCTGGGTATAAGGGTGTTTGATATTTTTCCTGCAGTCGAGGATCGATTAAAAGATAAAACGGCAACACTAAGCTATGATCCAAATAATTTCTATTTAAAGGCCATTCGCGAAATCAAATCAAAATTTCCAGAGGCTGTATTAATGAGTGACGTTGCCTTAGATCCTTATTCATCAGATGGTCATGATGGTCTTGTGGAGAATGGTAAAATAGTAAATGATAAGACCCTGCCAATTCTTGCTAAAATGTCAGTAGCACAAGCTGAAGCGGGCATAGACATTATTGGTCCTTCTGATATGATGGATGGACGGGTTGGTGTCATTAGAGAGGCATTAGATGAACATGGGTTTTCAGAAACGAGCATCATGTCATATACGGCAAAATATGCGAGTTCATTTTATGGGCCTTTTCGTGACGCATTAAACTCCACTCCAAAGTCGGGTGACAAAAAAACATATCAAATGAATCCAGCCAATAAAATGGAAGCCATTGTAGAGGCTGGTTTAGATATAGAAGAGGGTGCTGATATGATTATGGTAAAACCAGCTTTGTGTTATTTAGATGTGATTCACCTGCTGAAAGAGCATTACCCAACACCTGTAACCGCATACAATGTAAGTGGGGAATACGCGATGGTTCATGCCGCTTCAAGAAATGGTTGGCTTGATTATAATGCTGCAGTATATGAAATGCTATTGTCCATTAGAAGGGCGGGAGCAGAAGGAATACTAACTTATTTTGCGAAGGACTTCGCACAAATGATCAGAAGCTGATTATATGGAAACCCATTATATAAATAACCAGCATTATACCCTCCACGATTTTGAAAAGGTTCTTTCAACTGGTTGTAGGATAGAACTAGGTGAAAACGCGAAGGAGGCTGTTCAGAAATGTTATGATTACTTGCATCACAAGCTGACTACAGAAAGCAATGTCATTTACGGAATCAATACTGGCTTTGGATCATTGTGCAATACAGTTATTGGCAATCACGAACTGGAACAACTTCAATTGAATTTGGTGCGTTCACATGCATGCGGTGTAGGCGCTGTAGTATCTGAAAATATCACCAAACGTATTTTATTGTTAAAAGCCATTGGGCTTTCTAAAGGGCATTCAGGTGTTCATCTTGAAACCATAGAGCAGATTTTGTTTCTTTATAATGAAAATATTTTACCCGTAATTTATGAATTGGGGAGTCTAGGTGCTTCTGGAGATTTGGCACCTTTGGCGCATATGTCTCTTTCTTTAATTGGCGAGGGCGAAGTGATTTATAAAGGAAACCGAAGACGAACATCAGAGGTGTTTAGAGAGTTGAATAGAAATCCGGTTTCACTTCAAGCCAAAGAAGGTTTAGCGCTTTTAAATGGTACGCAATTTATGTCTGCGTTCTTATCTTATTCAGTTGCTGCAGGAATGGATATTCTTAACTCAGCCAATAATATCGCCTCAATTTCTTTGGATGCATTAGGTGGTTTGATGACACCGTTTAAGAGCAATGTCAACTTATTGAGAAAGCAGAATGGACAAATCAAAGTTGCAGAATACATTTCGGAAAGATTAAAGGATAGCGAGTTGTTTAAGATGAAAAAGGAACATGTTCAAGATCCGTATTCTTTAAGATGTATTCCTCAAATACACGGAGCTAGTCTTGATACAATTGATTATTGTAAAAATATTGTTGAAAATGAAATGAATGCGGTTACTGATAACCCAACCATTTTTCCTGATTCTGATGAGATCATTTCAGCAGGTAATTTTCATGGCCAACCATTGGCGCTTTCTTTGGATTTTTTAGCTATTGCTTTATCTGAATTGGGAAGTAATTCTGAAAGAAGAACCTATAAGCTTATTTCAGGAGAGAAAGGCTTGCCTGCTTTTTTAGTTAAGAACCCGGGTTTAAACTCTGGTCTTATGATTGCACAGTATTCCTGCGCATCTCTTGTGAGTCAAAATAAACAGTTGTGTACACCAGCATCGGTAGATACAATCGATTCTAGTAATGGACAAGAAGACCATGTGAGCATGGGGGCAAATGCAGGAACAAAGTTATACAGGGTTATTCAAAATGTTAAAAATATTTTGGGAATAGAGCTACTGTGCGCCTCTCAAGCCATGGAGTTTAGAAGACCATCTAAAACATCTACAGAAAACGAAATACTTCTTTCAGCTTATCGAGAAGTCGTACCTTTTATTGATGAGGACAGAATCATTTCTGAAGACATTAAAAAATCTAAAGATTATTTATTTAAATAAATCAAAAATGACAGAAGAGCAAAGTGGAGTCAAACGTCCAACAGGATTGTGGGTGTTGTTTATATTGACATCAATCTCAACTTCCTTAGGCATATTGCAATCCTTTACAAATATATTGAGTGGGGCGCCTAATGCAAGTCAAATAAAAAAAATGAAATTGGAGATGGCAAAATCCATGAAAGCTGCAAAAGAATTAGATTCTTCTTTTTTAATAGAGTTAATCGAAAAGATGGAAAAAATCACAGCGTCTACAATTGAGAATTTTGTGTTCTTTAACTCAATTTCTTTGGTGTTTTATGCGCTGGGATTAGCCGCGGCTATTTATATGTTTAGAGGTTTAAAAATAGGGTTTCACATGTATATTATTTACTCTTTTTTGACCTTGATTCAATACTATTTCATCATCAATCCATCTGACGTACCAATAATGCTTCTGGTAGCAAATGGAATGGTTTCATTGTTGTTTATATTCTTGTATTCGAGATATTTAAATTGGATGCAACCTACAAGCTCTGATTTAGAAGATTAAAAAATCTTACCTGGATTCATAATTCCTTTTGGGTCAAATACTTGTTTTATATCACGCATAATCTGAAGAGTGATGTTTGGGAAAGCAATGTCCATGTAAGGTTTTTGAACCAGTCCTATTCCGTGCTCTCCAGAAAGAGTTCCTCCAAGCTTCACAACCTCTGAAAACAATTCTCTAATAGCCTTGGGCAACTCATTTTCCCATTGGTCATCAGTTAAATCTCCTTTAATGATGTTGACATGTAAATTCCCATCACCTGCATGGCCATAACAAACGGATTTGAACCCATATGAATCCCCAATACTTTTTATTTTATTTAATAGCTTAGGAAGTTCAAATCTAGGAACAACTGTGTCTTCTTCTTTGTATGTTGATTGCGCCTTTACCGCCTCTCCAACCTTTCTTCTCAGGCTCCATAAGGTATCTTTTTGAGCTGCAGAATCAGCAAATAAGATTTCATCCGTTTCAAAGTCTTCAATAACATTAATGATTCCTTCGCATTCTTTCATGAGTTGTTCAGAATCGAATCCGTCAACTTCTATCAAAAGATGTGCTGCGTGGTTGTCAGCTACATGAATGGAGGTGTCATTGGTGAATTTTTGTGTCCAAATTAAAGCGTCTCTTTCCATAAACTCTAAACCACTGGGTGTAATTCCAGCTCTGAAAATGGCTGCAACTGCTTCACATGCTTTTTCAGCGTCAAAAAACGGAACCAGCATAAGTAAGTCATTTGTTGGGTGTGGAATTAGCTTTAAAACTATTTTGGTAACCATGCCCAATGTGCCTTCAGATCCAACGATGAGTTGTGTTAAATTGTAGCCTGTGGCATTCTTTAAAACATTCGCACCTGTCCATATAATTTCTCCATTAGGAAGTACAAGTTCAAGATTGAGTACGTAATCTGCAGTAACGCCATATTTAACCGCTTTAGGACCTCCAGAGTTTTCCGCAATGTTTCCGCCTATAAAACACGACCCCTTACTTGCAGGGTCTGGAGGGTAAAACAATCCCTTAGCTTTTACAGCATCTTGTAAAACTTCTGTAATTACTCCTGGTTCAGTAACTACTTGATGGTTTTTTTCGTCTATTTCAATTATTCTATTCAGCTTTTCCGATGAGAGAAGAACTCCTCCAAAAATGGGTAAACTCCCACCGCTTAATCCTGTTCTTGCACCTGCCGGAGTTACTGGGATTTTGTTTTCAGAACAATATTTTAATGTGTTGGAAACTTCTTTGGTACTTATGGGTATCACAACAACTGCTGGATAGTATATTAAATCTTCAGTTTCGTCTTGCGCATAAGTTGACATGAATTCCTTGTCAGTGATCATTCGATCTCCGTATACCGTTTCAAAAAATGAAATGTCTTGGTCTGAGAGTTTAGTGTACTTTTTCATAGCTAAATACCAATTTCAAAAGTAACAATATACATAGATTTGATCAGTCTATTCATTGAAAATATTACTTTTATGTCAAAACATTTTTATGAGTAAGCAAACTTTTATTGTTGACGGAATTAGAACGGCAATTGGTAACTTTGGAGGATCATTAGCACCAGTTAGAGCGGACGATCTTGCTGCTTTTGCAATTAAAAGTTTAATGGAACGACATCCAGATTTTGATTTTGGTCAGGTAGAAGATGTACTGATGGGGTGTGCCAACCAGGCAGGAGAGGACAATAGGAATATTGCTCGTATGGCGAGTTTACTTGCAGGATTACCTGTTTCGGCAGGAGGGGAAACCGTAAATCGACTTTGCGCCTCGGGTATGGCAGCCGTTGTTAATGCGAGCCGAGCGATTAAAGATGGTGCAGGAGAAGTTTATAT
>JABJEE010000131.1 GCA_018665005.1 Flavobacteriales bacterium | reverse complement strand
TAGATATAGAAGGTAGCTTTTATGGTTTCCATATCAATAGAGAATCGAATACTATTATTATTTCATTTGATGGGCCTGATTCAAAAGGCGAGGAAGATCTTTATTTTTCTCAATTAATTGATGATAAATGGACAGCCCCAGCTTCTCTAGGTTCAAATGTGAATTCTTTAGGGTACGAAATTTCTCCTTTTCTCTCTGATAATGATGACACTCTCTATTTTGCATCTAATGGTTTTGGTGGATTTGGAGATGCAGATATATTTTACTCTTTGAGAACAGGTGAATCATGGGACTCATGGTCTGAACCCGTTAATTTGGGGGAAGTAATTAACACCCCTAAGTTTGATGCCTACTTTACCATTTTTGATCACTTTTTTTATTGGTCGAGCAATCGTGATGCAGAAATGAGCGATATCTATTATTCTTCTTTTCTCCCCATACCTCCCTTATTTGCATCAGCAGAGGGCACGGATGTTACTATATTCGAAGGTGCAGATGGTAAAATAGATTTAACCCCAAAGGGTGGAGTACCTCCATATTCATATAAGTGGTCGAATGGTAGTGAAATCCAGGACCCCCAGGAACTTGTAAAGGGAGAATACACGGTAATTGTTACTGATGCTGCAGATCAGAATGTAGAAGTACTTGTGCCAATAAATCAACCAGATGAAATAATTGAAATTGTAGAGGTTAAAAAAGAACCCATTGAAACGATTATCTATTTTGATTTAAATTCTAGCTTTCATAATTCAAAGAACACATCCACGTTGAAAGAATTTGTTGGTGATGTTTCTGATAAAAAAGGGGTAAGACTTTCAGTTGTTTCGCACTGTGATAGACGGGATACAAAGTCATATAATATTTGGTTATCCAAGAAAAGAATGGAGAGAACCATTAATTATTTGGTATCAAATGGTTTTGATAGATCCCTCATAACAGGAGGATATAAAGGAGAAGACGAACCCGATGTGATTTGTGATAGTTGCACCGAGGACCAATTTACTAAGAACCGAAGAACAGTCATTCAAGTAATTGACTAATCCTGAAGTTCTTGTTAATTTCAATTAAACTTTATAGTCTCCCACCTGTAATGTATTACCTTTGATACAGAAATGGTCAAGATAAGATTGATTGTTTAAATTAGGTAAAAATGGAAATTCTAACACTTACTTTTCAATTAGGAGTCTTTTTTGCAATTTATGGATTCTTATGGTTTTTTGTTGACATGGGTTTTATGCTTTTAAATGCAGGAAAGTCGAGAAGTATAGGCGAAACCTATTTTTTTAAGGGGATCCAGTATATATTTTTAGTGAATGTCATATTTCTTTTCTCGATAGACATAAATAGTGGAAATGTAGCGATAGCTAATTTATATCCTATAATTTTTATTTTGACACTCTATTTTATAGGGAAATTTCAAAAAAATCAAAAGAATGTAGTAATGCTATCGAGGATGGGGATCGGCTCTTCTTCAAGTAAATTTAATCCCAGGTATGAAATCATTGTTATTGTTCTTTCACTTTTGGCTTTTATTGGCTTCGTTTTGAGACCAGATATAGCAAATAATCAGGTGGCATTTTGGTTTAAAGAAAGTATTCTAGACATTGAATCAACAGCAATAATCGGATGGGTTTTTAAGATCATCGGTTTCTTTTTTCTGGTAGGAATACTTTTTAAAACTGTTAATGCTTTTAAGTATATTTCTGAAGCCATATTTACGAGGGGCCATAAAAATGATTCTGATTATGATGATTATGAAGAAATAAGTTGACAAAAGATTTACATGGATAATACCTTTGACAAATCACTTGTTTTATCAAGACAAACAGCAATCGATGACCTGTTTAATGGAGGTAAACGAGTAAGAAATTCTGTATTCACCATTTTACATCAAGAAATACCATTTATTGACGTTCCTTTTCAGGTTTTAATTTCAGTGCCAAAACGCAAGATAAAAAAGGCTGTTAATCGCAACTACATTAAGAGATGCATTCGGGAAGTCCTTCGCAAAAGTAAAACGCTTTTAATTCAAAAAAACAATTCTTCGGAGTCATCGGTGCTTTACGCAGTGGTCTACAATTCCAATGAAAAATTAGACTTTTGTGATCTTGAAAAACACCTGATTCATTTGTTAAATAAAATCCAAGACTCAAAATGATAAAATTTTATTTTTTTCTGATTACCAGTTTATTTATTGTTCAGTCAAAAGACGCTTTCGGTCAATCTCGGGAATTTGAGATTTTAAAAAACCTAGAGTTAATTGACCAGGTTCATGAGCATCTAGAATTGTATTTTGTTGATGAACCTCAAACGGGGAAAATCTCCAAAGTCGCTATTGATGCAATGCTTAAAGAGCTTGATCCGTACACTGTTTTTTACCATGAGTCCAACATGGAGGATTATAGATTGATGACTACCGGTGAATATGGAGGAATAGGTGCATTGATTCGCTCAATTAAAGGGGATACATACATTGTCGAGCCCTATGAAGGTAAACCAGCTCAGACGAGTGGATTAAAAGCCGGTGACAAAATCATTTCTATTGAGGGGATTCAAATGGCGGCCAAAACTTCTGAACAGGTTTCAACTGCTTTAAAGGGTCCTAAAGGATCCTCGATCAAAATAGAAGTGGAAAGGAGAGGATTAATCAAGTCATTTATTGTTGAACGTGAACAAATTAAAATACCAGATGTGCCGTATTCAGGAATGATAGATGACAATATTGCTTATGTAAAGCTTTCAAGTTTTTCGCAAACTGCATTTCAAAGTGTTCAATCTGAATATCAAAAGCTCCAGGATGAGGGTATGAGATATGCGATATTAGATTTGAGAAACAACGGTGGAGGGCTTCTTTTTGAAGCCGTTAAAATCGTGAATTTATTTGTCCCAAAAGGAGAACTGGTAGTTTACACTAAAGGAAGGGTTGAAAAAGAAAATAGAGAGTTTATAACCAGAGAGGTGCCTTTATTTCCAGACATCCCATTGGTTGTTTTGATTAACGAAAACAGTGCTTCAGCAAGTGAAATTGTCGCAGGAAGTCTTCAGGATATGGACAGAGCTGTAATTATTGGTCAGCAGAGCTTTGGAAAGGGGTTGGTGCAGAGAACCTATGATTTAAAATATGGTTCAAAATTAAAGGTTACCATTTCTAAATATTATACACCCTCAGGGCGTTGTGTTCAAAGGCTTGAATATTACGATCGAAATATAGATAACGCTCCAGAGGAAATTTCGGATTCATTAATAAGAACATTCAAAACAAAAAATGGAAGAGATGTTATTGATGGCAGAGGAATTGTCCCAGATAAAGAATTAATAAGAAATACTTTCAGTGAGTTGACAAGTGAGATTATTATTAATGACCTTATTTTTGAATTCGTGAATCAATATGTGAGCGGTATCGATTCAATCTCAGGACCTAAAGAATTTGAGCTTGGGGATGACGGTTATAATGATTTTATATCTTTTGTTGAAACCCGACCTGATTTTAAATATTCAACAATCGTTGAAAAGAAATTAATAGAGATTAAAGAAATTCTTCAGAAAGACAGTATTTATAGTGATGTTCAAGCGGCATTTTCAAATCTTGAAAAAATAGTTAAAACAGATTTGCTGAAAGATTTAGAACGCTATAAAACAGAAATAGCACCATTAATTGAGAACGAAATAGTAGCAAGGTTTTATTTCCAAAAAGGAAAAACAGTACATTCATTTTCGTTTAGTGATGTCATTAAGGAGTCTAGAAGAATATTAAAAACCCCTTCTGAATATGCCAAAATACTCAATCAATAGTCAATAACAGCGGTGCAAATTAAAAAGTCCATACTACTTCATCATTATGTGCACTTGTTTGTGCTGTGTCTTTTTGCGGTTGGCATTGTCTGCAGTAAGTTTTTGATGTCCATGTCAATATTGATAGGGTTACTTAACCTGATTATAGAAGGAGACTTTAAAGAGTATTATGGAAATTTAAAGAAAAATAAATTTTTCGTTCTGCTTTTTATATTCTTTCTGTTACACGTTATTGCCTTGATTTGGAGTGAGAACTTAGATTATGGGTTGAATGATTTAAGGAGAAAATTGTCATTACTAGCGGTGCCTGTAATTGTGCTTTCAAAACCCATAAGCTTGAGTAAAAGTTATAGACTGGTATTATTCTGTTTTATTTCTGCTGTGCTTGTCACAAGTGTTATAAATGCCGTTTCTTACTTTTATTATCCCGAGCTATTTTCCTTTAAAGAGATTAGAGAAATGTCACGCTTTAATTCTCATATTCGATATGGAATTATGGTTGCCTTTGGAATACCCATTCTGCTTGAGATGAATAATTCTAAAAAAGGATTTTATTTGATTATTCCATTAATCATTTGGTTGCTGTTTTATACCTACCTAAGTCAAGTTTTAACTGGTATTATTTCTATTGTGACCATTGTATTCGCCTATGTATTGTATAGGCTTATTGTCGAGAAGAAAATCAAATCATTATTGTTTTTGATATTGACATCTTTTGTAGGATTAGGTTTTTTGATGAATTCATTGTTTTCAGAATCCGATTATAATACTTCAAATAAAGCTGATTTTATCAGCATGAAAATTGAATGGGAGAAAAAGTCTGATTTGGCATTTGAGGGCTTAGATAATAGAGATCAAAATCTCAAGTATACTTTGTCTCGATTTTTAGAATCAAAAAATGCATCAAAGAATGGACAAGGTGTTAGGTCCTTATCAATTGAAGAGATAAAAGCAATTGAAAATGGGATGGCTAATGTTTCAGAGATGAAAATTGGTTTTTGGGGAAGAGTCGAGGGTTTAAAATATCAAATTCATCATACAAATGACCCAAACGGACATTCATTATTACAACGCATTGAGGCATGGAAATCAGGACTAGATATTTTTAAGGATCATCCATTTGTTGGAGTAGGAACAGGAGATGTTGATGACGCGTTTACCAAAAAGTATAACGAAAACAATTCAAAACTTCTCCCTGTTAACCAGATTAGAGCACACAACACGTATTTAACGACTTTATTGACTTTTGGTGTTTTGGGATTGGTTCTATTCGTTACAATTCTCTTTATTTACCTTAAAGCTCAGTTACAATATGGGCAAATTATGGGATTTGTTTTTATGACTCTAATGATGGTTACTTTCTTATTTGAGGACACTTTAGAAACCCAAACCGGTATTACTTTATTTGCTTTCTTTGCGGCCTTGTATTCTATTCAAATACCTTCCAAGAAGAATGATTGATATATTTGTTTAATTTCGTTCTAATTATGTCTATTGAGGTAAAAAACGTATTTAAGTATTTTGGAGAACAAGCTGCCGTTAAGGATATTTCTTTTTCAGTAAACAAAGGGGAAATTGTTGGTTTTTTGGGCCCTAACGGTGCAGGTAAGAGTACAACGATGAGGATGATAACAGGTTTTCTCCCAGTGTCTTCAGGGGAAATTTATGTTTCGGGTTTAAAGGTTGGAACTGATAATTTAAAAGCACAACAAAAGATCGGATATCTTCCAGAAAATAATCCTTTGTATGTTGATATGTATGTCAAAGAATACCTTGAGTTTGTTGGTAGAATATACAAAGTCCCCAAATTAAAAAACAGAATCAAAGAGATGATTGACGCTGTTGGTTTGGAAGTTGAGCAGCATAAAAAAATTGGAGCTTTATCCAAAGGTTATAGACAACGTGTTGGTTTGGCCCAGGCGATTATACATGATCCGGAGGTACTTATTTTAGACGAACCAACTTCTGGACTAGATCCAAATCAATTGGTCGAAATTCGAGAGCTAATAAAAACGATTGGTAAAGAGAAAACATTGATGTTATCTACGCATATCATGCAGGAAGCTGAGGCGATATGTGATAAAATTGTAATTATTTCAAAAGGAGAAATTGTCACCAATAAAACGACTGCTGAATTACAGAAAGATGCTTCTGGAAAATATTTATTTGTTGAATTTCAGCAAGAAATAAGTAAATCCCAATTAAAGAAAGTTAAAGGAGTAGATCATGTTGAAGAACACGAAAAAGGCTTTTTATTAAAAGGTACATCAATGGAGGAATTGAAGATTAATGTATCCCGTTTTGCTCAAGAGAATAACATAATTTTGATGACTTTAAAATCTGAAAGTAAATCACTAGAAGAAATATTTAAGGACTTAACTGTATAAGATGAATTTTATTGAAGAATTGAGATGGAGGGGAATGATTCACGATATCATGCCTGGAACAGAGGATGCCTTGTTACAAAACATTTCTTCTGGATATATCGGTTTCGATCCTACATCGGACTCATTACACATAGGGAGTTTGGTTCAAATCATGACCCTTGTTCATTTTCAGAGAGCAGGGCATAAGCCCATTGCTTTGATCGGTGGGGCGACAGGGATGGTTGGTGACCCTTCTGGAAAGTCACAGGAAAGAAATCTTTTAGATAAAGAAACCATTGAGCTAAATATTAAGGGTGTTCAAAGTCAGTTAGAGAAATTCTTGAGCTTTGAAGGAAAAAATGCAGCAGAAGTCGTTAATAATGGAGATTGGTTTGAGTCAATGAATTTTCTTGATTTCATACGTGATGTTGGAAAACATATTTCGGTGAACTACATGATGGCTAAAGACTCTGTAAAGTCAAGATTAGACACAGGAATGTCTTTTACTGAGTTTACTTACCAGCTCGTTCAGGGTTATGATTTTTATTATTTGAATCAACATAAGAACTGTATCGTTCAACTT
The DNA here is from genome assembly GCA_018665005.1 of Flavobacteriales bacterium. GTDB lineage: Bacteria > Bacteroidota > Bacteroidia > Flavobacteriales_D > Crocinitomicaceae > UBA952. Next base: position 1,909 of record JABJEE010000131.1, on the reverse strand, counting down.
GGAGGTTCTGATCAATGGGGAAATATTGTAACAGGAACGGAACTTATAAGAAGAAAATCAGGAAATGCTGCCTTTGCAGTGACGACTCCATTAATAAAAAAGGCAGATGGTTCTAAATTTGGCAAAACGGAAAGCGGAAACATTTGGCTAGATAGCAAGAAGACTTCTCCTTATGCCTTTTATCAGTATTGGTTAAATGTATCTGATGAGGACGCCTCTAATTTTATTAAAATTTTCACCTTGTTTTCTGAAGAAGAGATTATAACTTTTCAATCTACTCACAATGAAGCTCCACATCAGCGGTTTTTACAGAAAAAAATAGCCGAGGATATTACTGTGAGAGTTCATGGACCACAAGCCCTTGAACAAGCGATTAATGCTTCTAAAATATTATTCGGAAAATCCACCAAAGAAGATTTGATGTCTCTTTCAGACCAAGATTTTTTAGCGGTTTTTAATGGTGTCCCTCAAGCAAATATCAATAAAGAAGACATTAAAAACGGCTTATCAATTGTTGACGCATTGGTTTTAAAATCAGGATTTTTAAAGTCAAATGGAGAGGCAAGAAGAGAGCTTAAGGCAAATTCGATATCAGTAAATAAAGAGAAGGTTAACGACCAATTTTCACTGAGTGAATCAGATGTAATCAATGAGAAATACATTCTCTTAGGTAAAGGAAAAAAAACAAATTTTATCCTGCGTCTAGAAGCTTGATGAAAAGATTCTAATATCAAATAATCAACATCGCATCTCCATATGAGTAAAAGCGATATTTCTCTTTTATTGCTTCTTTATATGCTTTCTGCATCATTTCGTGACCACAAAATGCTGATATCATCATTAATAAAGTGGAAAGTGGTGTGTGGAAATTCGTTACCAAGCAATTGGCAATTTTAAATTCGTAGGGAGGAAATATAAATTTATTCGTCCATCCATCATAAGGTTTTAAAAATCCATCTGTTGAAACGGCTGTTTCAATGGTTCTCATTGAAGTTGTGCCAATAGCACAGACCTTTTTCTTATTTCGTTTGGCATTGTTAACGATATCTGCAGCTTTTTGGTCAATTGATGCCTGTTCTGAATCCATTTTGTGCTTGGTCAGGTCTTCAACTTCAACAGATCTAAAAGTACCAAGACCAACATGCAAGGTGATTTCAGCCATGTCAATACCCTTGAGTTCAAGTCTTTTTAATAATTGCCTTGAAAAGTGAAGTCCGGCAGTTGGTGCTGCAACGGCTCCTTCTACTTTTGCGAAAATCGTTTGATAACGTTCTTCATCTGTTTTTTCAACGTCTCTTTTTATATACTTAGGAAGTGGTGTTTCTCCAAGCTGGGTTATTTTAGCTTTAAAATCTTCGTAAGGCCCATCAAATAGGAAACGCAAAGTTCTACCTCTCGACGTCGTATTGTCAATTACTTCAGCAACTAAAGAATCATCTTCACCAAAATAAAGTTTGTTGCCAATTCTGATTTTTCTTGCAGGATCGACCAAAACATCCCAAAGAAGACTTTCTCTATTTAGCTCTCTTAAAAGAAAGACTTCAATTTTAGCTCCGGTTTTTTCTTTATTCCCATACATTCTCGCAGGAAAAACACGAGTATTGTTCATGATCATTACATCTCCCTCATCGAAATAGGTGATAAGGTCTTTGAACAACTTGTGTTCAATTTTACCTGTGTCCTTATGAACCACCATTAATCTGGATTCATCACGATTTTCACTTGGATATTTTGCAATTAATTCTTCTGGAAGTTCATAGTTGAATTCCGATAATTTCATCTTACTCATAGGGAACAAATTTTGATTTTACAGTCAAAGTGAGCAAAGATACAATATGAAACACCCGTTTGTCAAGTATTTGAGCATATTTCTGTCTTAAAATTGAAAATACACGAAAGGTTTAAATGT
>JABJEE010000130.1 GCA_018665005.1 Flavobacteriales bacterium | reverse complement strand
TGGGACTGGCAAGCCTTTTGGCTAAACACGGCTCTTTTATCAATCATATTGGCATTCATGAATATTTTACCCATCCCTGCTTTAGATGGTGGTCATGTAGTATTTTTGATTTACGAAATGGTCACGGGAAAAGAAGCCCCTCAAAAAGTATTGGAGGTTGCCCAGTATATTGGAATTTTCTTACTTCTGGGGTTAATGATCTATGCCAACGGAAATGATTTGATACGTTGGATTAATGGTGCTTTTTAAATCAAATGATTTTTTGTTTCTTTACAAAAATTTGCTCAATGAAAATGTTATATAAAAAATCTTTTTGTCTGTTATCCATAATTGTTTTGGGTACATTTCTATACTCTTGCGGTGCTCCCGGGGCATGTGATTGCAAGGAGAACAATCTTCTTGGAGCAAAAGCAGATAGTACTGTAACAGCAGATTGTGATGCTGCATTTGAAGATCTTTCTCGAGAAGATCAAAATGAGTACATTAAAGAATATAACAGCTGCAAGTAAACCCTTAAAGCTTTCTTTTTTTTAGGGGTCTTAAACTCCAATATTTTGCGCTGTCTAAGAACTTATATATCTTTAGAGGTTACAGATTAATACACCAATATGAAGCAATATCAAAATTACATTCAAGGGAAATGGGTCAACGGAGACGGCTCGGAAACCAAGCTGTACAACGCCATAAATGGGGATGTTTTGGGCGAAGTTTCGAGCAAAGGACTAGATTATAAATCAGTACTCGAATATGGGCGTTCTGTTGGTGGTCCAGCGTTGAGGAAAATGACCTTTCAAGAGAGGGGAAGAATGCTCAAGGCTTTGGCTTTTCATCTCCTTGAGAAAAAAGCAAATTATTATAACGTAAGCTCCTGGTCTGGGGCAACCAAAATAGATTCCTGGATTGATATAGAGGGAGGTATTGGAAACTTATTTGCAAATGCTTCCTTAAGAAAACAATTTCCTGATCTTCCTTATTATGTAGATGGGGTCGCTGCCCCCTTGTCCAAAGAAGGGAGTTTTATCGGTCATCATATCATGGTGCCAAAAGAAGGTGTTGCCATTCATATAAATGCTTTCAATTTTCCAATATGGGGAATGCTCGAAAAAATTGCCGTTAATCTCATGGCGGGGGTTCCTGCTATTGTAAAACCATCGGAATACACCTGCTACTTAACGGAGGTCATGGTAAGAGACATTATCGCCTCTAAAATCCTACCCGAAGGCGCTCTTCAGCTTATCTGCGGTTTAGGAAGGGGTATTATTGATCATGTTGATTGTCGCGACACGGTAACATTTACAGGAAGTGCCAGTACAGGGAAAATATTAAAATCCCTCCCATTAATTACAGAGGAAAGTGTCTCCTTTAACTTAGAGGCAGACTCGTTAAATGCATCTATATTGGGTAAACATGCTGTTCCCGGAACAATAGAATATGATCTTTTTATCAAGGAGTGCGTTAAAGAAATCACCATTAAAACAGGTCAAAAATGTACGGCCATTAGACGAATCATCGTTCCTGAAGACCTCATTGATGATGTAGAAAAATCAATAGCTGAGAGACTGTCAAAGACTGTAATTGGAGACCCGTCAAAAGAAGGTGTAAGAATGGGTGCTCTAGCTACAAAAACACAGGTTGAACGTGTAAGAGAAAATGTTGACCTATTAGCCAAAAGCCAGGATATTGTTTTTGGTGATTTAGATGGATTCGATGTTACAGGTGCAGATAAAAAGCTTGGCGCGTTCTTTTCTCCTGTTTTATTTAGAAATAATGATCCTTTTAATAAAACAGACTGTCACGACATTGAAGCTTTTGGGCCAGTATCAACTATAATGCCTTATAAAGATATAAATGATGCTGTTACACTTGCGAAAATGGGTAAAGGTTCTTTGGTTTCCTCTATCGTAACTCCTGATGATAAGGAGGCTCGAGAATATGTTGTTGGTGCAGCAAGTATGCATGGCCGTATTCTAGTTTTAAATAAAGATTGCGCAAAGGAAAGCACAGG
>JABJEE010000129.1 GCA_018665005.1 Flavobacteriales bacterium | reverse complement strand
CTTTCGGATTGATCTCGAATAGATTTTAGACATGAAATATCAATCTTAAAGTCAAGCTGACTGGCAAATCTAATTGCTCTTAACATTCGTAATGGATCATCGCTGAAGGTTTCGGAAGGATCTAAGGGAGTTCTAATCATTCCGTTCTCAATGTCTGTTTCGCCATTGAAAGGATCAATAAGCTCGCCAAATGAACTCGGATGTAGGTCAATGGCTAACGCATTAATGGTAAAATCTCTTCTGTATTGATCATCTTTTAAAGATCCGGGAGATACTTTTGGATTCCGCGAGTCTTTTGAATAGGACTCCTTTCGAGCGGTAACAAATTCGACATCAACATCCTTATATCGAAAATGTGCAGTTCCAAATGTTTTAAATACAGAAACTTTCTTGACGCGTAATATTTCAGCAACATTCTTGGCAAATTGAAGACCGTCACCATAAACAACTATGTCAATATCTTTTGATTTTTTTTCAAGCAATAAATCCCGAACAAATCCTCCAATAACAAAAGCAGAACCTTCATTATCTTCAAGATATTTCTTTATTACTTTAAAGACTGGATGTGATAGGTATGATGTAAAATCTCGGTGCATTGAATTACACAAAAATAACGAAACTAAATAAGGTGATACTAATTATTCTATTCCGTCGATTCGTCATCATCTGAATCAAAAGAAAAAAGCCCTCCTTCAATTGGTTCGTCATCATCAAAATAACGGATGTTTTTGCCGCTTTTTTTGTGCGCAGTCATTTTTTTGGCTTTTTTGCCTCCTCCTCCTTGATCGGAATCATAACCCTTAGATTTTCCTTTAAAAGACTTCTTACGAGGATCGTTTTTTGATTCTTCTGTTGGAGTTGAAGCCGATTGATCTGTATTGTTGTTTTGTCTTGGTGCCGAAGTGTGAGATGATCTTTGGTCTCTATTTCCAGTATTTGATGGACGAGATCGATCATTTCTGTTTTCTGCCTCTTTGACTGCTAAACGTCTATTATTAATTTCGTAACCGTCAAGTGCGGATATTGCATTTTTGGCTTCGTCAGCGTCAAACATTTCAACAAATGCGAACCCTCTTGGTTTACCGGTGTCTTTGTCGGTTGGTATATTTACTTTGCTTACCTTCCCATATTCTTCGAACAATTCGGTTAATTGCTCCTTGCTTACACCAAAATCTAATTTGGCAACAAAAATACTTGTCATAGAAAAAATCTGTTCTTTCTGTTTATATATTAATTCGCCTCGAAATTAGAACAAAAAATTTAAATAGTTGATATTCTTGGGGTTATTGATACGAAAATAATTTAAATTTTATAAGTTGGCATTAATTCCAAATTGAATAATCCTAGGTAAACCAGGTCTCAATCCTGCAGGTCTTAAAGCAACTACGTAAGCTTTATTGGTCAGGTTTTGAATATTTAAATTGATACAAATTTTTTCGTTGATGTGATATTTGAGAACACCATCAACAATGAGATATCCAGGAATATTTTCAACCAAAGATATTTCATCATTTCCGGCCTGAGCCCTCATTGTAGAGTTGTATTTTGCATTAAGATAGAATTCAAACTTATCGTAACAGAGACTTAACCTCCCTGACACTTGATGCTTTGCAAGATATGGGAATTCATATCCTTCATAGACATTCCCCCAACTTTCAAAGTCACTCTCGAATGATGATGAAAATTCTGCATTGGTATAGGTATATGACAAAGTCATTGGCATTGTGAATTTACTTTTAACCTTAAACATCTTTAGAGTACGCATTGTGGCAAAGAGTTCTACTCCCAATGTTCTTGCTGCTCCTCCATTATAGAAAGTACCAGATCCATTTCCACCCGTTGCGGCTAAGTCATTTCCAAGTAAGTTCTTGTAGTCTGTATAGAACAAGACCGTTTGAAAATTAAGATAAGGACTAAAGTGTTTTGTTCCGAGCTCGTAATTAATGCTTTTTTCAGGAAGTGATCCTTCAGTAACTCCCGGAGGAGCGAATCCTTTATGTATTCCTCCATAAATTGATGTTTTCGAATTTAAAGAATAATTAATTCCTATTCCTGGCACGAATACTTGAATAGCGTTTTCCTTGAAGTTTACGTCTATTCCTTGTCTTTCTGGATCAGCTTTACCATAATCGACTTCCTTCAGGTCAATTTTCTCATATCGCAGCCCAGGGGTAATATCTAAATTATTATATTTTAAATTGTATTGAATATGAGACGCAAGGGCATATGCTGATCTTACGCGATTACTTTCAGTACCTAATTCGCCCACACTAGTTTGAAACATGACTCCGTCGTTCATTGAATATTGATCTTGATTCTGAAAGCGGTCCATTTCATCTTGATGATACCGAATTCCTACTTGTATTTCGTGGTTTATTTGACCGGTTTTAAAATTCATGTTTAGGGCACTTTGAATTCCTTGTGCATAGTAGGATCTATTGTTGCCTTTAACATAAAAAGATTCTCCTGAAACGGAAGAGGTCCCTGTCAACAAGTCATAATGTCTTTGATGGTTATCAGGTGCTGAAAGAATGCTACTAATACCCACCTTATTGTCCAAGCTATCTCTTACAGAACTGAGTTTATACCAATTTCTCTGGAAATTGTTTCTGTAAAATGTGGTAACCAAGTTTAATCCTTTTCTTGGCTTTATCTTATGAGTTAAAGAAAGCTGGTTTTGCGTTGAATTCATTACGTCCATCTGCGAACCGGCATACCTTCTATACGGACTTATTTCGAAATCATTATCGGTCAGTCCGACATAGGTTTCATTAGAAGTTTCTTGGCAGTAACCAAGCTTTATTAAAATAGATTGATTAATCCTCGCATCGGCCTTTGAAGTAAATTGAAATTTCGTTATAAAATCATTTTTGTTGAATCCGGTGTTTCCACCGTTGTCTAATTGTTTAAATCCATTCGAACCATAATTAAAAGATTCAACGAGGTATCCAAAGTTACCGTGCGTATTTCCAATATATCCATGAATATTTCTTCCCCAAAAGCTTCCGCCGGTAATATTTATTTTACCTGATAGATTTTGCGGTATGGGGGTAGAAATTAAGTTTAATGCTCCTCCAGTAGTAAATGGCCCATATTTTATTTGACTACTTCCCTTTAGAACTTCTACGGCATACATTCTTCCAGTAGTAGGGAAATAATAAGCAGACGGAGCGCAGTAGGGGGCAGGTGCCATTAGAATACCATCCTCCATTAAAGTAATCTTACTCGATCGTGAAACTCCCGACCCTCTCAAGCCAATATTTGGACGTAAACCATAGCCATCTTCTTCTTGGATATTTACTCCAGGAATTGACTTTAAAACACAATGGATATCAGAGTAATTAAATTTTTCGATTTCAAGGGGCGATATATAATAAGCAGAGCCTGGTAATTTTCGTATGCCTAATTCACCACCCGTCATAGATTCAGAACCAACAAAAACCTCTGGGAGTTGTGTTACGTTCTCTTTGAGTTCATAAAAAAGGTCAACAATATCCTCACCTTTTAATTGAATGGTATCTTCAATGTTCGTATACCCCGGGGCATGAATATTTAAATAATAAATACCATTCGGTATATTCTCGAATTTCACATAACCTTTTTCATTCGCAGTCTTGTTTTGATTAAGATTCTTAATCGATACCTGACCGTTTACACTTTTATTATGCGTAATAATAAATCCTGAAATAGAGTGATTGTTTGCCTGGGAAGACACAATTGAGAAGATGCAGAGAAAGAATAATGCTATGATGTATTTCACTTTATATTTTTTTTACAAAATTGATAAAGATGTTCAGTTTACACAATACCTTTTTTATGGTATTTTAGAATGATTCTAAATAAAGTTCAACAAGAATGCAATAGAAGAGACATAATTCAGCATATATAATTTAAAATAAGTAAATTGCAGCACTCAAACTATCAAATGAACGACTTATTTATCACCGCATCTGCCACTTCACCCCTTGTGCACTTTAAAAATAACGGAGATATTCAAATGTCTGGGAAAATCATCCTAGACCAGAATGCTGAGTTTTGGATGCAAATTAATCAATGGATAGAAGAATTTAAATCGAATAAGCCATCTAAAACCATCGTAAATCTTCAAATTGATTATTTAAATTCTGCTTCTCTAAAGGAGTTAAATAAGTTTTTGATTTTGATTGCTTCAATAAGTAGCTCTGAATCTGACTTATACATTGGATGGCATTACAATGAGACAGATATTTATATGAGGGAGATCGGTTTTGAATTGTCCAAACAAAGTGGTTTCAACTTTCAAATGAAATTAGTTAAAGAATTCGTGTAATTTTGTTACCGAAATATGCGGCTAATAAAAAAAATACCTCACGAAAGGTTTTTAATTGAAATTCATCAATACAACCAGAAATACCTATTGAAAATAAGTCTTGATCAGTATGCTCAGACGTATAAAATTGATGAAAATCTGATAGATAGTTTAAATTTTTTTGATAATCTTGTGAATTCGAAATTTTTGCATTCATGCCTAACGCGGTTTGTTTCCATGAGGAGTGATTTTATAAATGAATATAATAAGTATAAAAATGAATAAAATAGCATTTATTTTTCTCGTATCATTAATGGTGTCTTGCGGGGATTCTAATGAAAAACAAAAGGTAGTCGAGAAACAAGTCAACTTGGTCTCACAGGATTCAACAGGCTTTATTATGGCGTTTTATTATAATGATAGTATCAAAACTGGATTTGAATATTATCGAAAAGCCGAAGCGAGTTTAACCGCAAAGCAAGCTTCATATCAAAGTCAAATTCAAAGCAAAACCCAGAAATATCAAAATTATGTGACCAAGAAGCAAAAGGATATTCAGGCAGGCTTACTTTCTGAAAATGAAATGATGAAGGTCCAGCAAAAAGCGGGTGAAATGGAACAAGCGATTGTTCAATATCAACAAAGAGAAGGAGCTAAACTGGAGGGAGATATGCTGAAGAAACTTGAAGAGATTAATAAAAAACTCGAGGCGTTTGGAAAGATGTTTTCTGAAAAGCACGGAATAGACATTCTAATGGGCTATTCATCGGGGCAGCAAATCAATTATATTCACCCTAAAATGAATGTAAGCGGTTCGTTTATTGATTTTTTAAACTCGGAGCAAAAAAAGCTTGAAGAAGATTTATAGTTATGCTAATTGCTAAAAAAAAAGAGCAAGAGAATATTGCTGAATACATTTTATATCTTTTTCAGTTAGAGGATATTATTAGGTCATTTGAATTCGATCTGGATAAGCTCATGGAAGTATTTGTTCTACCCAATTTACCAGATCGGTCTTTTGAGGGGCAATATCGAAATTGGTATGGGGAAATCATAAACGAGATGAAGGCTGCCAAGCTTGATAAAAAAGGACATATTGATCGGGTAATGGAAGTATTTCGAGAGTTGGTGTTTTTGCACAATACATTGCACACCATGGATAAAGAAAGTAAATACAAAACTCTTTGTGAAGCAGCATCTGGATATATTCCAGAATATAGATCTAAATCAGAACTAAAGGAAAATCATGATATCGAAGTGATATTACATGCCATGTATATGAAACTTCAGCTTAGAATAAGAGGTAAGGAAATCACCGCTGAAACCGAAGTGGCATTTGACGCAATGAGAATGCAAATCGCATTCTTAGTTCGTGAATATCATAAAATGAAGTCTGGAGATTATAATTTTATTCAGAACTGATATAATCAGGAAAAATATCGATTTTCTCAAATTGATTGGAGGACTTGTTTTTTTTCATAATTACATGATTCAATCCATTGCTCATCACGAGGTAATCAGCTTGAAGCTTTTTGTAATACAGCAATGATTGCTCAAATACTCCTTTTGTGATTTTAATATTTGGAGCTTTACACTCCATCAATAGAAAACAATCTTGATTGGTATTAAATACAGCCAAATCCCATCTTTTGTCTAGATCTCCATATTTGATTTTTTTTTCTACACTCATTAAGCCTTTAGGATAGCCAAGTTCGTTAATAAAGAATGCAATAAAATGCTGTCTAACCCATTCTTCAGGAGTAAGAATAATGGGTTTTTTGCGAATTAAACAGTTTACATAAAGCTGTTCACCTTTCTTCTTAATCTGGAGTTCAGTTTTGGGAAGGTTTAACGCGACTATGGGATACATTATATTCCAGGAAGAATAAGGTTGATGTCCTTATAGTTTAAGTTAAAAACTTTACCAAGTACTTCATTGGTCAATATTCCTTTGTAGATGTATACGCCATTTCTAAAACCAGAATGAGATCGAATGAGATCAACAACTCCTCCCCGTTCACCCATTTCTAGGAGTAGTGGCGAAAATATGTTGGAAATGGCAAATGATGCCGTTCTCGAGACACGTGAGGCAATATTTGGAACGCAATAATGTGTTACTCCATGTTTAACAAAGGTCGGGTCATCATGATTGGTAATTCTAGAGGTTTCAAAACACCCACCTTGGTCAATGCTAACATCAACAATCACAGATCCAGATTTCATTTCTTGAATCATTAATTCCGTAACTACACAAGGGGTTTTTCCAACTGAAGATCTCAAGGCTCCAATGACAATGTCAGCTCTTCTTATGGCCTTTGCAAGAACTTTTGGTTGAATAATAGAGGTGTATACGCGCTGTCCAATATCATTTTGTAATCGACGTAATTTTGAGAGCCGATTGTCAAAAACTTTTACCGAGGCTCCGAGCCCTAAAGCTGCTCTTGTCGCAAATTCACCGACGGTGCCAGCCCCTATAATAACAACCTCAGTGGGCTGAACGCCTGCTATACCTCCTAACATCATCCCTTTACCAGAAGAAAATGAAGAAATCAATTCACCTGCAATTAATATGGATGTATTTCCTGCTATTTCTCCGACAGTTCGCACCACAGAGAAAACGCCTTCTTCGTCTTGAATATAATCCCAGGCAATGGCTGTGATTTTTTTCTTTATCAGTTTCGTTAAAACCTGTTTTGGTTGAATTGAAATCTGTAGTGCAGAAATAAAGGTTTGATTTCCAGGCATTAAATCCACTTCATCGTCTGATGGGGGAGTTACCTTGAAAACAATATTACATTCATAAATTTCTTTGCGGCTTTTACAAATTTGGGCTCCGGCTTCACTGTAGTCGTTATCACTAAAGTTAGCACCTTCCCCCGCTTTTGATTCAACTTTGACCTCATGGCCATGTGCAACGAGTAAAGAAACGGTTTCGGGAACAAGCGCAACGCGACGTTCTTGAAAAGAGGTTTCTTTCGGTATGCCTATGAATAGACTGCCTTTTTTTCGTTCAACTTCCAGCATTTCTTCTTTGGGAAGAAAACTGCCTTTTTGAATTAATTTTTTGAGAAGTTCTGGATCAGTATTCATCAGCTATTTCGATAGTTCTAATATGATTTTCAGAAACATTAAGTCGCAACCAAATGGTATCTGGAGGAAGAAAAGTACTTACTTTTTCTGGCCACTCTATAAAGATAGGATTTTTTTTGTTCAATAATTCTTCTAAACCGAGTTCAAATGCTTCTTGATCATTCTTTATTCGATAACAATCAAGATGATATAGATCAATACCTTGATTCGATTGGTATTCATTGATTATTGAATAAGTTGGAGAACCTTGAAGTTTTTTCACTCCATACATTTGAAGTATTTTTTGAATTAGAGTGGTTTTTCCAACACCCATTTCTCCATTGAAAGCATAGCATTTATGATGGCTAAAAAAATCACGGTGCTCACTTATTACATGTTCTAAACAATCAATATCAGGAACGGTTATTGTCATTATAATTTAATGCCGTTAAAATCGTCAACACTTTCATTGTTCCACACTGACAACCCTGTTTTCACACCGTCAAAAGAAGCAAAAGACTGAAAATTCATCCATTCACCCAGGTTTATATATTGGGATTTATCAATTGATATTTCCATGGGAAGATGGCGATGCCCAAAAATAAAATAATCATGGTGCTTAATCTTTAATTTTTCTGTGCAAAATTGATAGAGCCATTCATTTTCCTTTTTGGTAAAGGTTTCGTCATTTTTACCGGTATATGAGCGGCTTCTTTTTGAGAAATAATTAGCAACTGATAATGATAAAGACGGATGAACCATTGAAAATAAGAACTGGCATATTTTATTTCTAAATACCTTTTTAATGAACTTGTATCCATAATCTCCTGGACCAAGACCATCTCCATGAGAAATGTAAAAAGACTTGTCGTTGATCTTTATTTCAAGCTCATTTTCAATCATAATTACACCGAGTTCTTCTGTGAAATACTTTTTCATCCACATATCGTGATTGCCAAGAAAAAAATAAACCTTGATCCCAGCATCAACCATATCGGCTATTTTGGCTTGTATTCTAACAAATCCTTTTGGAACTACTTTTCTATATTCATACCAGAAATCAAAAATATCTCCCACAAGAAACAAAACCTCTGCATCTTTTTGAATATAGTTTAACCAATCAATAATTTTTCTTTCTCTCTTTCTGCTCTCATCGTGATTGGGTGCTCCCAAATGAAAGTCAGAGGCGAAATAGACTTTTTTATTGCTATTTAGTTCAATTAGTTTCAATGACCAAATATTTTTTCTAATTCAGCTTCGAGTGCTGGTCCTCTTAGATTCTTTTTAATGATTTCACCTTTTTTATTTAATAAAATAGTGAAGGGTACACTACCTACTTGATACAAGCGTGATACTTTGCTTTGCCAACCTCCTAAATCACTAACATGATTAGGCCAAGAAAGCTGATCTGCGGAAATAGCTTCTTTCCATTTTTTCAGGTCTTTATCCAGAGAAACACTCATTACGGTGAAACCATCTTTTTTATATTTTTCATACGTTTTCACCACATTTGGATTTTCACGTCGGCAAGGACCACACCATGATGCCCAAAAGTCGATTAAAACAACTTGGCCTCGAAGGTCAGAAAGTTTTATTTTTGATTTTTGATCTACTCCTAGTTCTTCAAAATCTGGTGCAACCTTCCCGATTGCTAAAGGCAAATCTTCTTCTTTCTTTTCTTTGTAAGCTTCGAATTGCTTGACATATTCTTTAACGGTAACACTTTTGGGGAAAGATTTATTGATTTGATTTATTATGGCTTCGTACGAATCAGTTTCTTGTTCCATATTCACTGATCCAAGTGCCATAATTAATGCCGCTGAATTTTGATTGGATCCCACGAAGGATTTAAGTTTATTTTGGAAATTGTAATACTCTTTAGCCATATAATCATTAATCTCCTTTTCTTTTTCCTTATCCTTAGAAATGACAATCATTGCAGAATCATTTTTGGCTTGCCATTTTTTGACAGTTTTATCAAATTTATTCATGGCATTTGACTCTTCAGATCCTAAAATATTACAAAATTCATTCAGTTTACGTCCATCACCATAAATTTTGATGTCATTTTTTTCTCTCACGACCAAATGCAATTCAGAAGTGCCAATTTTTGCAATGTAATAATCTTGTTTTGGGAGAGTGATGCTGGTACTAAAGTTCCCCTTTTCATCCAAAATTATGGTGTCATAATATTTGTATTCTCCTTGGTTAAAAAGCTGTGCGATATACAAGCTATCTGTTGGAGAATTAAAAATAGATCCGGAAAGAGTGAGCTCCGCTTTTTGCGCATTGGCATTCAAAAATAAAACAATGAAAAAGACAGTTATACATTTCATAATTAAGATTTAAATATTTCTTCGAGCTTATTTTCAAGCTCTTGTCCCCTGAGGTTTACACCGATAATTTTCCCATCCGGATTTACCAAAATAGTATATGGAATTCCCTGAATATTGAATGTTGGAACAACTGAGGAGTTCCAACCTTTTAAGTCACTGACATGATTGGGCCAAATCAGATTATCCTTTTTAATAGCTTGCTTCCATTTTGTGCCATCCTCATCCAATGAGACGGAGTAAACAGTAAAATTCTTTTTTCGGTATTTTTTATACAATTTAACCACGTTTGGATTTTCTTTCCTACAAGGACCGCACCAAGAAGCCCAAAAATCAACCAAAACATATTTTCCTTTTAAATCTGAGAGATTGAGAATTTGATTATTAGGTGTGTTTAACGAAATCTCAGGTACATCATAAAAGGCATTGTTCTCCATGTATTTCCTGAGAAAAACAGTTTGCTTTTGGAAGTTATTGGCAGGTTCACTTCCAGGATAGTTGGAATAAAAAGCATTGGCTACCTCAAAAAATATTTGAATTCGAGCTTCATTATAGTCATCCTTATCATTCATAAGGTGCATGGAATGAATAATGTTAAACGGATTTATTGCGTTTTCCTTCATGCGCTTAGAGGCATAAGATGAAAGGTTTTCTTTTGAAAGGGGAGCATTTAATATTTCTTGGTAATTGTTTGCGTCCTCAGCCCAAGATACTCCTGAAAAATTTGGTTTCGAAGTAAATTCAGCTACCGAGGTATTTAAGCTAAGCTGATCTCCATTATTCAATGTCAATTCGAGGGTATCTGATTCTTTTGAATTTAACTTTAATAGATAGTAACCAAGTCCTGGTACTTGAGTATTGAGTTTAAATGAGTCATCTTTATCAATTATTCCCTTTACAACCTGCACTTTTGTTCCTCTTGATTGAAGAAGAGGAGCCTCAAGAGAAATCTCTAAGCCTGCACCGTTTTTGATTTTTCCACTTATGACTACGTCGTTAATTATTGTCTCACGTTCAATGAATACATCTGTATCTATTGATTCTCCGCATGAAACTAGACCAATTAGAAAAGTAAAAATTAAATATTTCATAGTTAAATAGCATTTAGCTTTTCTCTCAAAAGAGCATTGGCGACTTTTGGGTCAGCCTTCCCTCTAGAAACTTTCATTAGCTGTCCCATAAAGAAACCTACTAGCTGTTTTTCACCATTTTTATATCGTTCAACTTCTGAAGTATTACTTCTGATGACTTCGTCAATAAACCCGGCGAGTTCTCCTTCGTTTGAAACTTGAATAATGTTAAGTCTTTCAGCAATTTCTTGCACAGATTCTTGTGATTTAAGCATTTCAGGAAATATTTTTTGAGATGCTGCTGTACTTGACACTTTACCTTCGTCAATAAGATTAATGAGCTCACTGATTTTACATGCAGGAATTGGAAAATCATCAATTTGAACTCCATGTTCATTAAGATAGGATTTGACATCTCCCATAATCCAGTTGGCTGCTGATTTATAGTTCTTGTTGTGTGTGATAATCTCCTCGAAAAATAATGCAATTTCCTTACTGTCGGTTAAATTATTCGCGTCATAAGGTGTCAGTTTATATTCTTGTACATACTTATCAAACAATTCCTTGGGTAACGCAGGCATTTCCGAACGGATTTCGGCTATTTGTTTTTCGTCAACAAATAATGGTTGTAGGTCTGGTTCAGGAAAATATCGGTAATCATTGGCTGCCTCTTTGGAGCGCATGGCAATGGTTGAATTGTCTAGAGCATCAAATCCACGTGTTTCTTGACTTAAAGTGCCGCCAGCTTCTAAGACCTCTATTTGACGAATAATTTCGTACTCAATGGCTTTTTGAACATTTCTTATTGAATTCATATTCTTGACTTCAACTTTTGTACCAAGCTTTGTGGCTCCCTTTAATCTAACCGAGATATTCGCATCACAGCGCATAGATCCTTCTTCCATGTTCCCATCACAGATTTCTAAATACCTCACCAGCTTTCTAACCTCTGTGAGATATTGATACGCGTCTGCTGAGCTTCTTAAATCGGGTTCTGTTACAATTTCTAAAAGAGGAGTTCCTGCACGATTTAAATCTACAAGTGTATCATAGATGTCAACATCATGAATACTTTTCCCCGCATCTTCCTCCATGTGAATCCGAGTAATACCAATTCGATTTTCTTTAGCATCTTCAGATTTTAAATCAATAAATCCATTGGTGCAAATTGGAGTTTTGTCCTGTGTGATTTGATATCCTTTTGGTAAATCTGGGTAAAAATAATTTTTACGAGCAAAGAATTGGTAATCGGCAATTTCACAATTCATTGCAAGTCCAAGCTTAATAGCATATTCAACCGTTTTCTTATTCATTACCGGAAGGGTTCCCGGATGGCCAAGTGTTACAGGACTGATATTTGAATTCGGTGTCGAACCATATTCATTTACATCAGAAGAATACGCTTTGGAATTGGTCAATAGTTGAGCATGAACCTCAAGGCCAATAACAGCCTCATATTTTTCTCTTACAGTTTCGTTCATGTTATATGCGTGCAATTAATTCCCTCATAATGAGAGTCATTTTTGGCTCTTGTTTTGCAGCCACCTCTATTACATCTTGATGACTTACTTTTTGAATTTTTCCAGGAACACCTAAATCCGTGATGATTGAGATTGCAAAACAGGGTATGTTCATGTGGCGCGCTACAATAACTTCAGGAACTGTTGACATACCCACAGCGTCAGCACCAATATTAAAAACATATTTGTATTCTGCGGGTGTTTCAAGTGTTGGTCCCGTTAGTCCTGCATAGCAACCATAGGATATTTTGATGTCATTTTCTTTCGCAATATCTGAGGCTATTTCAATGAGTCTTGGGTCATAAGCGTCACTCATATCAGGGAATCTTGTTCCCAATTCATCAATATTCTTACCTATTAATGGATTGCTAGGAAAAAGGTTAATATGGTCATTTTGAATCATTATTTCTCCAATTTCAAAATCCGGATTAACACCTCCTGAGGCATTGCTAACAAATAAATTCTCAATACCCATTATTTTCATTACTCGAACGGGAAAGGTAACCTCTTGAAGCGTGTAACCCTCATAATAGTGAAACCGACCTTGCATGGCCATTACTTTTTTTCCTCCGAGTTCTCCAAATATCAGTTTTCCAGAATGGCCTTTAACAGTCGAGACTGGAAAATTAGGAATATCTTCATAGGGTATTTCATCAACAATATTAATTTCGTTAACAAGACCTCCGAGTCCAGTTCCTAGTATAATTCCAACAGATGGATTTATTCTTGTTTTAGATCTTATATAATCAGCTGATTCATTAAATTTTTCCAACATATTCTTTAATTAATGATGTAAATTCTTTTTCATTATGAACGTCAATTGAAATAGGTTGGTAATACATCGGTAATTTATTTGCATCGATATATTCCTCGAATTCCAACATTCTAACCATATCTTTTTCTGTAGTTAGAATTATCGTATGTTCACTTGCAAAGCTATTAAATTTTTGATGGATATCCTTAATGTCATCCATGGTATAACGATAATGGTCGGGGTAAGAAATCGTAGTCGTTTCATAAGTGTTTTCTATATGCGCAATTAAATTTTCATTTTTCGCAATCCCTGTCACCAATAATACGCTACTAATTTTTCTTATTTTTTCACCAAAACATTCAAAAGGCTCATAGCTTATGGAGCTATAGAAAAGAGGTTTATTGTATTTGCTTAATTTGTCTTTAATGTGCGTTCTCTTATCTTGACTCATATTCTCAGGGCATCGTGTAACGAGTATACAAGATGCGCGGTTTACATTTCTTTTTGGTTCTCTTAGTCTTCCGGCGGGAAGCAAGGTGTCATCATCAAATAAATCGTTGTAAGGTGTTGTAATGATTGAAAAATCGGTTACTACCTTTCGGTGCTGATAGATATCGTCAAAAAGTAAAAATGCATTGGAATTATTCTTTTTAGCATCTAAACTGCCTAACCATCTATTTTTAGATACCAGTACATTTATCTTGTTTTTAAATCTTTTTTTGTACATCAATGGCTCGTCACCAACTTCATGGCTGAGGTGTGATTCTTTTACAAGAATATTTTGATTGGTCGATCTTTTATATCCTCGACTTAGAATATAAACGATTTGATCATTTTCAATAAGCCATTGGGCAAGATATTGAGTAAGTGGTGTTTTTCCAGTACCTCCCATGGACAAATTCCCAATGCCGATACTTTTCCTCACTATATTGGATTTGAGAATACCAATATCGAAAAGTAGATTTCTTATAAAAATACCTATGGCATAAATCCAGGAAAATGGTAGCAAGAGGAATCTCATGCGGTTTTTGCTTTCCTATTGAACGTGGTAATCAGAAAATTCTTGCTCTTCTGCATAATAATAAACGCGAACTTGGGCGGTATCGTTCAAAAAATCAATTTTTCCAATTTCAAATCTATTCAATGAAAGTCCTGTTCTAACTTCAAGGTCTTTCTTCATTTCAGCCGCATTTTCTGGTTTGATCAAATCAATTCTTTCGTAGGTTATGGTTTTTCTTGTTTCGTGCTTCATTAACCAAACAAATTCGAGAATATAGGTAAGAATCACCATAAACACATTGATGAGACCCATTTCAGCAATACTAAGCTTATTGGATGCGAGTGCGTTTACAACACTCAATCCAATGATTAGAAATAGATAGGTCATCTCCTTGATTTCTATGGCATCAGTCCGATAGCGAATGATTCCAAAAATAGCAAAGAGTCCCAGCCCCATTCCAGTATCAATGTCTAGCTTCTTCAATCCAAAGCATAGGAAAAATGTAATGGTCCCAATTAAGTAGTAGGTGAAAAGGTAGTCCTTTCGTCTTGTTTTTTCATAATAGAGGAAGCGAATCAAAATTGTGATAAAGACCATATTAATGGCCAATCGCATTAACAGAAGGTAAAAATCTTCATCAAACCATTGTAAGGTTAATGGGTCCTCCATTTTCTTTTTTAGAATAAAGTTTATCAACATAATATTTTCTTTAATTGTAATGTTTTCCTTTTAAAACGATTCGATTTAATTTGTTTTGATGAATGGAATTCCATAATTCCAAGGCAATACTTACTAACCCTAAGAGGTCGCACTAATTTTTTTTTCATTTCGTTGTAGAAAGAATTTAGCCTATTGATTTTTTCTTGTTTGAGTTCACAAACGACAAGATTTTCCATTTCAATGGTTTGACCATCCTTTTTGTAAGATAAATTTAAGTCAAAGGTTAATCTTTCAATATTTTCTTTGTGTACGAGTGTTATTCGAATAAATTTATTCTCAAGACTTGGGATTAAACTCGAATGGTTCGGATAAAGTTGGGATAAGAATTCACGCTCCTTTGACGTGAAACCCTCACTCCAAGACTTGGAAGGAATTCTTGATTTAATAGTTTGTCCTTTGTGTTTTTTTTTGACTTCTAAAAAAGAAAGCTCATTGCTTTTGTATTTTCGAATTCGAATTTTCAATCTATTGGCTTTCCCCCTGTGATGGTCTTTATAAAATATCAAGTCACTTTGATCAAAATAAAGGCTTTCATATTCAGAATACTTATCATTATTTACCTCTAAAACGTTGTATTCATCCTTCAAATTCACAAATACGTTTTTGAAATCTTTTTCGGATATAGCAAACTTAGTATCCACTCTTTTCATGAGTTTAACTGTATCCATTTCACTTAATGAAACGGCATTAAAAGCACTTGTAATATCTTGAATATCTGACAATAACATTAGCCCAAATGTACTCTATTTAGTCTTTTAAAAAAAGCCATTATTTTATTAATATTAATTAGGGGTGTAATTTGCGAGTCGAATTTTATTGTAATGAATTGAAACTGAAGTATAGTTTAAAATCTAACACCAATTTTCAAGTTGCCAAACCCATAAAAGTATGTGGTTTCAGATGTTTCTCCACCAAATGAACTTGAAACCAGTTTTCCATATGCAGGTCCAATATCAAACCCGACAATAAATGGACTCTCCGAGAAAAAGGTAACCCCAAACGGAACGTAGGTAACGGTTCCTCCTCCTACATCCACCAGCACGACACTATTGAGTTTGATGCCTGTGTAGAACCGTGCACCCATTTCTGTTAAACCTTTCGGGTAAATCGTAAGCCCAGTACCGACTCCGATTAAACCTATCCCAAATTCAATTGATAATTTGTTTCCTATAAATCGTTGATAGTTGATTCCTATAATAGATGATGATCCTCCTATGGTTCCTGAAAAAATGTTTTTTTTCAAATCCCTTGTAGTATTATTTTGCGCTTGAGTAGAAGAGTTGGTTAATATGATAATCGCAACTAAAAAACAAGAGAACAGCTTCATTATTGAATGTATAAAATTGGTTAACAAACACTACAAGATACGTCTTTTAAAATATTAGGAATTCCTCTTTCAATAGAGTTTGAGCTCATTTATAATCGTATTTTTATAAGATGTAACCAAACGTATTTAGTTGTTAAATGTTTTACTAATGAAAAAAATCACTAGAAATCGTCTTTTATGGTTTTTGTCCATTTTTGTTCTACTCTTTTTATCATCATGTGTGGAAGATAAAGAGCTAGATACTGCAGATCTTAAATTTGATGATAAAAACATTTTCATCATGAATCTCAGCTTGGGGTTCATCATGTTTGGAGTGGCTCTTCAACTGAAAATAGATGATTTTAAAAGAGTGTTCAGTGCCCCTAAATCTGTTCTTATCGGTTTTATCTCTCAATTTATAGCTCTTCCTTTTTTAACTTTTTTGATTGTGTGGATTTTTAAGCCCATGCCCAGTGTTGCTATGGGGATGATGATTGTAGCGGCCTGTCCTGGAGGGAATATCTCAAATTTCATGACCTCATTGGCAAATGGGAATACTGCCTTGTCTGTTTGTATGACTGCTATTGCAAGTGTATGTGCAGTTTTCATGACACCTTTAAACATTTCCTTTTATGGTGGATTGTACCCTCCAACTGCAGTGATTCTAAATGATGTAAGCCTTGATTTTTTTTCCATGCTGAAGATTGTAGGAATGATTTTGTTGATTCCACTTGTTTTCGGAATGGCCTTGAGATATTATAAACCTAAAACCGCTGACTTATTCCATAAATTCACCCATTATGGCTCGATGCTTATTTTTGGTTTGATTGTCGTATTTGCTTTTGCAGCGAACATGGATTTGTTTTTGAAATACATTCATCTGGTCATATTTGTTGTTTTTGCGCATAATGCTCTTGGCATTTTTACGGGATTTGGTCTTGCGAGACTCTTCAGACTTCCATTTAACGACCAAAAGACTTTAGCCATTGAAACTGGAATTCAAAATTCGGGTTTGGGATTGGGTTTAATTTTTTCATTCTTTAATGGGATGGGTGGAATGGTTATTGTTGCTGGATGGTGGGGAATATGGCATATCGTTTCAGGTTTAAGCCTCGCGTATTTTTTCAGGAACAGATCTTTATGAATCTTTTTTGTAAGTCTAGACTCATCTATTTCTATTTATAAATTCTGTCGGATCAAGATAGCCTTCCGTATCTGAAGAATACCCGCCACCAATAGGTAGGTTCACAATATTCCTTATCTCAAAGTGAAGGTGTGCCAAATATTGATCATTATTGGTTCCTATGGTACCAATCTGTGTTCCTTTTTTAACAAATTCTCCTGCTTCAATGAGGCGTTTATCACAATGTGCATATAATGATTCTACCTGTTTATTTGAATCAATAAAATGAATGATTCTGATTACATTTCCCCAACCGCCATTTACATTTGCTGAAAAAGAAACATACCCGTTGGCAATGGCATAAATAGGGTCTCCTAAATCCGTATTCCCACCACCTGTTCCATTCCAATCATCCCCTAAATGATTGTTCTCAGTAAATTTTTGAGCATTGTAGTAACCGTTGGTATTTAATTCTCCCACTGGGAAATCAAATCCATTTGTAAATTGAATGGTATCGTAATTCACGGAAATGTTTGTTTTCTTTTCAATTTGACCCTGATGCTTTCCCTGAGAATGACAGCTTGATATCAACACAAGGAACATAAATAATAGCTTTTTCATATTCTTGAAAACGCAGAATATATTAACCGTTACTTTATGTTTTAAAGAATTCATGAAATCACATAAACAGACTCTTCGTTTCCCTAAAGTCGATTATATTTACATAGTCGTATATACGTCAAGAAATTCGATGCGATTTAAGAATGGCATAGATGATGTTAATGATTGATCGAAACAAGCTCAATAAAGGGCAATAAACAATTAGCGAAAAATGAAATTCAGTCTATCACTCCTTATATTATTTGCTTGCAGTATGCTTCATGCTCAATCTGTTAGTTACAAACTTACCATGCCCAAACCCCAAAATCATTATTTCCATGTGGAGATGGAATTAAAAGATTTCAAGGAAAAAGAAATTGATATTTCTCTTCCCGTGTGGGCTCCAGGATCATATTTGGTTAGAGAATTCTCTAAGAACATCAATATGGTGAAAGCATTCGATGAAAAAGGGAACCCGTTGGAAATTAAAAAGCAAAGAAAGAACAGTTGGACTATAAATACATCAAAAAACAATAAAGTTGTTGTTAAATATGAAGTGTATGCTTTTGAACTTTCAGTGCGCACCTCGTTTTTGGATTTAACGCATGGTTATGTTAGTGGAAGTGGCGTATTCATGTTTGTTGAAGGCCATTTAGATTCTAGTGGTCAATTAAAAATAGTTCCTTTTGAGGGATTTTCAACAGTTTCAACAGCATTGCCAGAAGCAAAATCAAAATTCGAGTTTTCCTATACAGATTACGACCATCTCGTAGATTGTCCCATTGAAATTGGAAATCAACAGGTTTTTGACTTTAATGCTGCAGGGGTTAAACATACTGTTGCCATATATGGCGACGGCAATTATTTGATTGATGAATTGCGTACAGACATGGCCAAAATCATCGAAGAAGAAACCAAGGTTTTCGGTCAAAATCCAAATAAGGAGTATTTATTTATCATTCATAATGTGGTTAATGGTCAGGGAGGACTAGAACACAAAAACTCTACGACCCTTAGTGTCAATAGGTGGACCTACAGTGGATCGAATTACATCAAGTTTTTAAGCCTTGTGGCTCACGAGTATTTTCACCTTTGGAATGTAAAACGAATTCGTCCTATTGAACTTGGGCCATTTGATTATAATCAAGAGAATTATACGGATATGTTATGGGTTATGGAGGGTTTTACTTCCTATTATGATGAGCTGATCTTGCTAAGAGCTGGATATTATTCTCAAAATCAGATGTTGGGAAAAGTAGAAAGCGCCATAAATTATGTTGAAGGTTCTGTCGGTTCAAGAGTACAGCCTTTAGCACATGCTAGCTTCGATGCATGGGTTAAAGCATACAGGCCAAATGAAAACAGTTCAAATACCAGTATGTCTTATTATTCTAGAGGGTCAATAATTGCCGCTCTTTTGGATGTAATGATCATTGAAAACAATAAAGGAAAAAAGTGTCTTGATGATTTTTTACAGAGTCTTTATTCCAAATTCTATGAGCAGAAAAATAGAGGGTTTACTTCTGATGAATTTAAAAAAGAACTGGAGACATTTGTAGGGGATAATTTAGACGACTTTTATGCAAAGTATATATATGGTACAGAAATTCCACCATATGAGGATGTTTTCGGTCAAGTTGGAGTTGATGTACAAGACGTGAGTTCAACATATCCTGATTTTGGTGCTGGCCTTGCTAACTCCGGAGGAAAAACCATAATCAAATCAATTCGATCAAATTCGGCTGCTGAAGATGCGGGTCTCAGTGTCAATGATGAAATAATTGGATGCAATGGTTATAGAGTTTCAAAGGCTGATGTTGAAAGTGTAATGAAAAGCCTTGACAAGGGAGATGAAATAGATTTATTAATTTCACGTGACGAAATTTTATATTCTATTGAATTCACAATGACCAATAGATTCAAACCCAAATTTTATTTGAATATAAACAATGAAAACACCAAACTTCTCAATTACTGGCTTCGTTAAAATACTGTATTTGTTTTTTTTATTTATTGGTTTTTCCGCATGTAGCCAATATCAAAACGTTCGTATCCCATTAGCGAATAGTGGCTATACTTACAGTGGTTGCGAACCTTCAATCGATATCCACCCTACGAATAACAATTACTTAGCCGTTGGGTCTATTTTAGATGGTTACCATTATTCTAAAGATGGTGGTTTAAATTGGACATCGAAACAATTAAAAAGTTCTTTTGGGGTGTATGGAGACCCCGTCTTAAAATTCAATTCAAAGGGCAATCTTTTTTATTTTCATTTGGCATCTTATAACAAGACGAGTCATTTGGATCGTATCGTTTGTCAAAAAGCGGAGGTGTTTGATGAAAAGTTTAACAATGGAACAGCGCCAAGACCCAATGGAACAAAGGTTCAAGATAAGCACTGGATGGTCATTGATCCTGAAACAGATGTAATATACATGACGTGGACACAGTTTGATGCATACGATTCATCTGACCCAAAGGATTCTTCAATAATTGTGTTTTCCAAATCATTGGATGATGGAGAAACATGGACGACTCCAAGTCGGATTTCACGATATGGAGGTGATTGCCTGGATGGCGATAATACAGTGGAAGGAGCGATGCCAGCACTTGGGGAAAATGGAGAGATTTATGTCGCTTGGTCGGGTCCTAAAGGTTTAATGATAAATGTTTCTAAAGATCAAGGTGAAACTTGGCTTAAAGAGGAGAAATTTTTATTTGACCATGAAGGTGGTTGGAATATTGAGGTTGATGATTTTTTCAGATGCAATGGTTTACCAGTTTTTCTGAGTGATCATAACAAATCGTCTCCTCACTATGGTAAACTATACTTGAATTGGACAATTCAAAACATGAAAACGGGTCAAACATCCGTGGTATTTTCGAGTTCATCGGACAATGGTAAAAGCTGGAGCATTCCAACAACAGTTCATAAACAAAGCGATAATTACAATCATTTTTTAACTTGGTTCACGGTAGACCCTAGTAATGGGAATATTCATTTTGTATATTATAGAAAAGGAGTAGATTCAAAACCTACCGATGTCGTTTGGGCCCAAAGTATGGATGGAGGCAATAGCTTTAAAGAGCAGGTCATTTCAGAAAAACCCTTTGAGCCAAATCCCTTGGTGTTTTTCGGAGATTATTTGAATATAGCTGCTCGTGATAATGTTGTTCGGCCCGTATGGCCCCGTATGGATAAGGGACATATTTCTTTATGGACGGCAATAATTGATTTAAAATGAGTCTTCAAATCGAAGCTTCTTGGAAAAACATTTTAAACAATGAGTTGGAGCAAAAGTATTTTTTGGAGCTAAGTAAAAAAGTTGACCAATTCTACAGAGAAGACAAAGTTCAAATATTTCCTAAAAAAAAAGAGGTGTTTCGTGCTTTTGATGTTTGCCCATTTGAAAAAGTAAAAGTGGTTATTTTAGGTCAAGATCCATACCCTACAAAGGGGTATGCAAATGGTTTATCCTTTTCTGTCAATAATGATATTTATCCATTTCCTAAAAGTTTGAATAATATATTTAAAGAAATTCACAACGATATTGGTATTTCTTTTCCTGAAAATGGCGATTTAACGCGTTGGGCTGAGCAAGGTGTTTTATTACTAAATACAGTTTTGACCGTTGAAGAGGGGAGTCCTGATAGTCATAAAGGGATTGGCTGGGAGAAATTCACTAATGGTGTCATTGAACTACTTTCTGATCAAAAACAGGAGCTTGTTTTTATGTTGTGGGGCGCAAAGGCAACTGCCAAAACATCACTCATTAATGAGGATAAGCACATGGTATTATCTTCTGTTCACCCATCACCATTGTCTGCTTACAGAGGATTTTTTGGTTGTAAACACTTTAGTAAGGCCAATGACTATTTAAACGAGAATAATTTATCTGTTATCAATTGGTAAGTATTCCTTTATATATTTGCAACTCATGAAATTGGAAAATGATCTTTATTTACGTGCATCAAGAGGGGAAGAAATAGAGCGTTACCCTGTATGGTTGATGCGTCAAGCGGGAAGGATTTTACCAGAATATCGAGCGGTTAGAGCAAGTGTTTCTGGTTTTAAAGAATTGGCTGAAACCCCCGAGTTGGCATCAGAGGTTACTGTTCAGCCCGTTGATCTTTTGGGTGTTGATGCAGCTATTATTTTTTCAGATATATTGGTGATTCCAGATGCTATGGGATTGCCTTATCAAATGATTGAGAAAAAAGGCCCTTGGTTTGAAAACACCATCAAAACAGACTCAGATTTATCCTTGATTGATAAAAATATAGATGTAGAGGATAGATTATCATATGTACTTGAGGCCATTGCTCTGACCAAAAAGAAATTAAACAATCGGGTTCCATTAATTGGTTTTGCTGGGGCTCCATGGACTATATTATGTTATATGGTTGAGGGATCAGGCTCCAAAACATTTTCTGAAACACGAAAACTTTTATATACAAATTCGCGATTGGCACATGAATTGCTACAACGAATTACTGATGTAACGATTGAGTATCTCAAAGCTCAACAAAAACATGGAGCAAATGCACTACAGCTTTTTGACTCATGGGCAGGGATTTTGGGACACGATCAATATCAAGAATTTGGAATGAAATATATTACACAGATTGTAGACGCTATAGATGGACCATTAACGGTATTTGCAAAGGGAGCATATAGTTCCTTGCCGAATTTAATGGATTTGTCTTGTACGACCATTGGATTGGATTGGAACATGAGTGTAATCAACGCACGTTCTTTGTGTGGAAATACAAAAACCCTTCAGGGCAATTTAGACCCGTGCGTACTCTATGGTTCTCACGAAAGCATTCAGTCTGAAACGTTTAAAATGTTGAAATCTTTTAAAAGTCCTCGGCATATTGTAAATTTGGGTCATGGTGTTTATCCTGATATTCATCCTGAAAATGTCAAAACATTTATTAATACAGTTAAAAATTATGAAATTTAATCTATCTATTGGTTTAGCCTTATTGTTATTTATTGCAGGTACTACTGCTTCAGCACAAAAAAGAGGTAAAAAAGGAAAATCTACAAGTTCTGATGTCTTGAAGATGACATTCGAAAGATTACAGGAAGATGAGGAAGTTTCTGAACTTGGTTCAATTACTTTATTGGACAATGGTGTTTTCTCACCAACTGAAAATGCAGCAGATTTATTTCAAAAAGGTGCAGGAACAATTGCAGGTGTTCCGAATAATGCTTTTGGCAGTGAGGAAAGTGATGTTGATGGGGGGAAAGTATACGCGGGATTTGTTGCTTATAAGCCAGGCAGGGAATCTTCATTGAGAAGCTACATTACAATTCCATTTTTAAAAGGAAAAGGAAATGTTTCATTGTCGAAAGGATTAAAATATTGTATTCAATTTAAGGTTTCTTTAGCTGAATCGTCTAAATATGCTTGTAATAATATCGGAGCTTATTTTACGAAAGAAGCGCCTTCCAGTAAATCTGGAATCATTAACGCTCCAGAAAACCTGATTAGAGGTAAAAACAATAGAATTCACCAAGGATTTTTTGGTTGGGACCAAGTTTGTGAAATTTACACGGCTAAGGGAGATGAGAAATTTATTACCATTGGAAATTTTGACAAGAATGACAACACCAAGTGGATTCCAGTGAAAAAGCCAAAAACAGCTGAAGTAGAGGTGCTCAAACATGCCTATTATTATATTGACAATGTCACCGTTAAACAAATTGATTCTGACGAGGACTGTAATTGTGTTGTAAACAGTCAAACTGCACATACGGAGGAATATTCAACCTTGATATACACTAAGGCAATCCATGTTGAAGAGTCTATGTCAACTGCTGAAAAAGTAGCTGCACAAGAATTGTTTTATGGTTTTGGAAAAAAAGACTTTACACCTAATTCTAAAGAAAGTTTAAAATTTATTGCAGGAGTATTAAAAGCTGACCCAAGTGTAAGCCTTGAGGTTCATGGCCATTCTGATAGCCAAGAAGAAGGTTTGGGAGCGTCTAAAGAAGAGTTCAGTGACATGGGCATGGTTAGAGCAAATTATGTGAAACGCTATTTCCTTGCAAATGGTATCGAAGATTCTAGGATTTCTGTAAAATCTCATAGGGATACTGAGGTAAGTAGAGAAATTGCTCCTAGTGTAGATGATGAAGAGCTCAAAGCTGCCAAAAGCCGTAGAGTAGAATTCAAATTAAATTAATAAGGACTTACTTTAATTTAAGCTTTTGTAATTCTCTCTTGATTCTTTGGGTAGGCAGTCCTATTACGTTTGTGTAACTGCCTCTAATTTCTTTGACTGCGATCAATCCTATCCACTCTTGTATTCCATATGCACCGGCTTTGTCTAGTGGTTTGAACTGATCAATATAATATTGAATGTCTTCTGGTTGTATTTCATCAAAAACAATTTGAGTGGTTTCATGAAATTCAATCCACCTTGTTCCGTTCACAATTACAACCGCACTTACCACCTCATGAGTTTCACCAGATAAACGCTGAATGGTTTCAAAAGCTTCGCTCGTATTTCTTGGTTTACCCAAAATGGAGTTTTGAAAAATAACAACGGTGTCACAGCAGATTAACACATCTTCTTCTTGAAGTCTTCCTGATAGAGATTTTGCTTTTTTATGTGCTAAAAAAGGAGCAACATGATAAACGTCCATACTTGAGTCAAATGACTCATCAGTATGAGAAATCAAAACATCAAAAGTGTATCCCATTTCCTCTAAAAGAAATTTTCTGCGTGGAGAACCAGAACCTAATATTAGCCTCATTTTAAACGAATAACGCACTCAAGCCGATAAGCATGCTCAGCTTTAAAAGCGATTGACTGTATTTAACGAAAAAATCATTCTTGAGCATCAAAATCATTATTAATAAATTCAAACTCAATGCGATCAACAATATATAATAGGTCCATTGACCAATTTTTAGTTCATAAATAGGGTAGACGATGTTTAAAATTAGGATTTGAATACTCAGAATAAGGGCGACGATCGTTTTTGTGGTTTTTAAACCATATTTCATTGGAATTGATTTCACATAAATTTTACGATCGCCTGGAATATCCGAAATATCTTTGCAGATTTCTCTAGCCAAGTTCTGCATCATTGCGAAAAAAGACAATAAGTAAATGATATGGAATTCGGGGTTTTCATACCAATGGCCATTTATTTGATTAAAAATCCCGCTCTCTTTGGAAAGGACGAAAAAGCTTAAGGCCAAAAGTGGAATGAAGCCAGTCATGATTGCAATAATTAGATTTCCGAGAAATATTTTTTTCTTAAAGTAGACACTGTAAAACCATAGTGTATTAATTGCGAGAAGGTTAATAAAAACATACCAAAATGTGCTGTACTTGCTGCTAAGATATATGGAGATAATCAATGCTGAAAAATTAAAAACCCAATGTAAAATAATGGCCCATCTTCTTTTTACATGCTTGGAAATGATGAGTTTGTGTGGCTTGTTCACGCGGTCAGCTTTTACATCGAAATAGTCATTTATCATGTTACCAGCTCCTGCAATTAAAGAGGTTGATAAAAGGAGTAAAACAAAATCAAATCGACTTACATGAACTATGGGATTGTTAAAAGCTAAGGTGTAGTATACACCAAGCATCGTTGCCAAAATAATGAATATATTTTTAGGTCGAACTAGCCTGAAAATAGGTATTATAAGATTTCCCGCCATACTGTTCTTCTATTTTGTTGGTGTGCAGCTTCTTTCTTTGAAGAATTTTTCATGCTGCTTATTTTTTCGTCAGAGAATATAGGGTTTGAAGACCCGTATCCTTTGAATGTCATTCGAGTGGGTTTAATTCCTTTTTCAATCAAATAGTTAAATACAGATTTAGCACGTTCTTCTGATAAGGTAATGTTCTTATTCTCATCTCCTCTCGAATCCGTATGACCGCCTAATTCGATTTTAATTTCATTGTTTTCAGTTAAATATTGAGCAAAGAGATCAAGTTCAATTTGCGATTCAGGTCTTAATTTAGATCTATTCAAATCAAAAAACACATTTTTGAAAATATTTTCTGTTGTTATTGAGTCATTGCTTGTATTCCCTTCTGCGGGTTTATTCATAGGGATATCAATATGGAAGCTGTTTAATTCTTTTTCTTCTGATAAATCGAAATTAAGAGAGTAGGGGTGGTAACCTTCATAAGTTACAGATATCGCATAATTGCTATTCATGGGTAAAGCAACCATAAAAGTTCCTGTAACCTCGTCAGCCTCAGATACGATGATTCTTTCTCCTGTTGATAGATCAAAGAGCTCAAAATTCCCTGGAAGAGGTTTTCCAGTCATCTTGTCATAAACGAATCCGTCAAAATATAAAGTTTTGGTAGCTTGAGCTTCCTTTGGCAACTTAAATGAATAGATATCTAAATCTCCATATCCGCCCTCACGATTTGAAGCAAAATAGGCAATCTCACCTTCAGCTGAAACCATTAGAGAATTTTCATCAAACTTTGTGTTAATAGGATAACCCAAATTTTCAGGCTTCGACCATTGTCCATTAGGTAGCTTTCGAGTAACGTATAAATCCGAACCTCCCATACCTGGATGTCCTTTTGATGCAAAATAAAGGGTCCTTCCATCTGGGTGAATATGTACAGACTCCTCAGTATTAGGCGTATTAATGTGATCAGGTAATCGTTGTGGGACTCCCCAGGCACCATCTTTTTGAATACGGGAAACGTAAATATCACTGTTGTTATTTTTACTGCCTTTTATACCTTTAATAAAATAGAGTGTTTTACCATCCGCAGACAAAGACGGTTGTGACTCCCAATTTCCACTATTAACATATCCAGGCAGATTAATTGGACCATACCAGGTATTTCCAATTTTTTTGGCATAAAAAAGATCACAGCTTCCTTTACCGCTTCTGTTTTCCCCATAATAAGAACCTGTTTGATCTGCGCATGCTACAAATACGAGGTTTCGACCATCAGCAGATAGGGTAGGAGCACCTTCGTTATTGCTTGTATTTATGTTTTTCGGCATTGGCATTGATTTGCCCCAATACCCATCCTCATTTTTTAGAGAAATAAAGAAATCTTCTTGTTGGTAAAAATCTCTCATTTTGATTGGCAGAAGCCTTGTGAATAAAATGGTACTACCATCAACGGTCAGGGCAGGGTAATATTCTGGAAATGAAGTGTTCACTCCAGGTCCAAGATTTATTGGATTAAAAGGTTTTGGATTCTTAATAGCATGTCGTGCAAATTCAGCACTTCGTTTGATCTTGTAGGTTTCTTTGCTCAAAACAGAACTGGCATTCGGGTTTTTCAAGAAAATGTCAGCATATTTTATGCTTTCGTCATAATTTCCAAGAGCCAAGTTAAGATTGGCCAAATAACAATAAGTAGAACCTGACTTGCTATGAAGAGGGTTGATGTCTAAGGCCTTTTCATAATGCTTGATGGCTAACGGGTAATTATTTGAGTATTCATGAAACTCACCTGAAAGTAAATGGGCTTCCCAAAAGTTAGGATCTTTTTGTAAAGCCTGCTTCAATACCTGAATAGCATCTTTATAGTTCGGCTCATAGGTGTTTTCGTCAAAGGATTCACTTGGAATTTTTTTTGCTTTTTCAAAAAGTTTAATGGCTTTTTTACTTCTCGTTGAATAACCAAATTGTGCTTTAGCGCAAGAACCCAAAAAACAGGTAAGAAAAAGAAAAAACAAGAACTGAAATTTCATAAGAGAAAGTTAAGGAATATTCATGTATTTGTGGGTTTGTAACGATATTTTCCAGCCTTTGTTACGTTTTACAAAAGTCACAATTTCATCCATTAATTGATCTCTTTTTGACCATTCAGGTTGGATATACAAAAGACAATCCTCATTCACTTTTTTTGCATGGTCCATTGCCCATTCAAAATCCGATTTGTGGTAAATCACCACCTTAAGCTCATTTGCTTTTTCATAAGCTTCTTTAATCGGTTTTTTAAATTTTTTCGGTGAAAAGGTGTACCAATTTAATGCGCCTTTTAGTTGATAACATCCAGAGGTCTCTATCGCAATTGTTTTTCCGATGGATGTCAATCCTTTACAAAGCTCTGTTAAGTCATACATAGCCGGTTCTCCGCCGGTAATGACGACTAAATCAGCAGCACCATGATTAACCCGGTTAATGATATCGCTTACTTTGTGTTTGGGATGCATTTCCGCATCCCAACTTTCTTTGACATCACACCAAACGCATCCCACGTCACAGCCGCCAAGACGAATGAAATAAGCAGGAGTTCCTGTGTACTTACCCTCTCCTTGAATGGTAAAAAACTCCTCCATTACTGGTAATTCATCGGACATCTTTTTCAAATTTGGACGTAAAGTTAATCAATTGACTTGTTTCAGATAAAGTAAATTGATAATCAATCCTATTTTAATGGATTCTTAGATAAAATTTATGGGTTTGAGTATTTAGTTATATTTGTTTAACAAACTTTTTACTTATGATTAAATTTTACTTCTCGATTTTATCGATATTCTTGACAACAGGAATAATAGCACAGCAAATTGACAATGGAAATATGGAGGATTGGGATGACGTTGGATCATCTTCCGAAGAACCTTCAAATTGGAACAGTTTCATGTCTGCAACAGGTGGACTTGCTTTTTTTGGTTCTCAGCAAGTTGAACAGTCAACTGACGTTTCTTCTTCTTCAACCGGAATGTATAGCGCTCGAGTTTTCTCGAAAAGCACCTTGGGGATTATTGCCAATGGGAATTTAACTTTAGGTAGAATTAATATGGGGAGTAGTACACCAAGTAGCCCAGATAATTATAATTTCTCGAGTACTACTGATGGTGATTTCTCACAAGCACTTACCACAATGCCTGATTCATTGGTTTTCTGGGTTAAATACAATGCCAACAGTAATTCTGACTCTGCCAGGGTTCGTGCCGTAATTCATGATGATTATGACTACAGAGACCCTACAGATGTAGGTTCTGAATCACATACTGTTGCTGTTGCGAGCTTAAATTATTTGCCTACAAATGGATGGGAAAGAAAAGCAATTCCTTTTCAGTATGTTGGGCCATCTAGTACTCCAGCTTTTATATTGATTACGTTTACCACCAATAATAT